>JAIRRQ010000047.1 GCA_031255895.1 Methanocalculaceae archaeon | reverse complement strand
CTGTTTATCGGGGAGTTAACGGAATATATCTTGATTGTGAGGTATTTTGCGAATGCGAGAACGGTAATTATGTAGAGAACAAGTGATACAGAGAAATATCTTGACTTTCGTACTAGTTTTTGTATTATGAGATAGATCAATAATATTACTGATTTATGAGCGGAGGAATTGTTGTGAAGGTGGGTGGCAGTCTGATGGATGCTGCAGGTGAGGTGATGCAGGTTCTTACTGCATCTCCCGTGCCATTGTTGATTGTTCCGGGAGGTGGTGTTTTCGCGAACGACGTCAGAAATCTTGGTGTTGATGGAACTGCGGCACACTGGATGGCGGTGGCCGCAATGGATCAGTACGGGTGGTTTTTATCAACGTTTGGTGTTGCGACGGGTGATACCTGTTCAATGCCAAAGGCAGGTACGAGAATTTTTCTTCCATATAGGGTTTTGCGAAATGTGGATCCTCTGCTGCATTCATGGACTGTGACGTCGGATGCGATCTCTGCGTGGGTTGCTGGGAAGTTGGGTTGTCCACTGATCCTTCTGAAATCGATCGATGGCATCATGTCAGACGGAGAATTGCTTGCTGAGATGCCGGAGGGTGTGGAGACGGATGTGATTGATCCCTGTTGCAGAGATGTTCTGCGCAGATACGGTGTTCCTGCGAAAATTGTCAATGGACGCTGTCTGGATCGTTTGTCTGCTCATCTACACGGAAATTTTGTTCCCAGAGTTAGGATGCACTGATCTGTGGTGGTGGATGCTACACGTTTATAATTGTGAGGACCCAATAACTTAAAGAGTTTGATTGAATGGTAGCTACGAAATGTACGTCATGCAATGCTCCGCTCACTGAGCGCGGCGCAACTGAGTTCAAATGCCCAGATTGCGGTGAGATTATTTATCGCTGTGCATACTGCCGTAAACAGAGCATTAAATATATCTGTCCAAAGTGTGGATTCCAGGGACCATGAGGAAATAATATGGGTGAGGTCGCAGTAATTTTAAAAGTCATGCCGGAATCTCCGGAGGTTGACATGGAAAAGCTTCAATCAGAGATCAAAGAAAAAATTCCCGGCATTCAGGATATGAGAGTTGAGCCGATAGGTTTTGGCCTCTCTGCAATCAAGATCGCAATGATCACTGAGGATGAGGAAGGTTCTGGTGACAAGATTGAAGGCTTCTTTGCAAACATTGAAGGAATTGACCGTGCAGAGATTGAATCTCTAAATCGGATGCTTTAAACTACTATTTTTGTCTCTTTTCATCACTAGGTCATCTCCTTTTTCAATGAGTATAAATATCTCGTTTGTATTTTCTGAATTTTCATGAGAGATCCTATGCGTATCTTATGATTTTGCGCAAAAAATATACCCCTTCCCTCTCAAATATATTTGCCCATTATGGACATGTAGCCAAGCCAGGATATGGCATCAGCCTCCTAAGCTGAAGATCTAGGGTTCGAATCCCTACATGTCCGTCTTTTCGGAGAATTGTTATGGCGTGTCGATTGGTCACAGAAGGTTCAACTACATTTGAAGTACCATTACAGGATGAAAACGCCGTATTTCCGCCGAAAACAGCCTCTGTTTTCTACAACACTTGCATGGAGTTCAACCGTGATATGACCGTTCTCCTTCTCTCTTGCATTGTCCTTGAGAATTATCTCGATGCAATGGCCGCAACCGGCGTCCGTGGGCTTCGCGTTGCACACGAAACCGGAACTCCTGTTATCATCAATGACCGAAATCCTGCTGCCGTCGCCATGATTGAAGAGAATGCACGGGTGATCGGGGGAGACATTCGCGTCATTTGCAACGATGCTAACCGGTTGATGTGTACTGAACGCTTCGATGCAATCGATCTCGATCCGTTCGGCACTCCCGCACCGTTTCTTGATGCTGCATCACGCGCTGCAAAACGCTACCTCTTCGTCACCGCAACCGACACTGCTCCCTTGTGTGGTGCACACCTCAAAGCAGGCATGCGTCGTTACTTTGCAACCCCAAAAAATACTGAATATCACGCCGAAGTTGGGCTCCGCATGATGATGGGGGCGATGGCAAAAGAACTCATCAAGTATGACCGCGGCATGGAACCTGTTCTTAGCTTCGCAAAAAACCATTACTTTCGATCTCATGTTCGCGTACTTGATCACGTCGCTGCTGCAGAGGCTACTATGAATCGGATTGGTTTTGTCATGCAGTGCCCCACGTGCCTCTATCGTACCGAACAGAAAGGCTCCCTCCTACCCAAATCTCACATTTGTCCGTACTGCGGTGTGGAAACCGAGGCAATTGGTCCTCTTTGGATGGGACCTCTCCAGGACAAAGAAATCATTGCTTCACTTCTTGAAAAACTTCCATTGATGCGGTTCGGCACTGCAAAACAGATGGATAAACTAATCCATCAGCTCCTCGATGAACCAGAAACATGCACCTTCTACGACTATCACGTTATCTCTCGCAATCTCCATGTTTCTCCACCAGCAATTGATGAAATGATCGCCGGTCTAGGCGATCTTGGGTACTACACTGTCAGAACTCATTTTTCCGTAACTGGTATCAAAACCGTAGCTCTTTTGCATACCATCGAAGAATGGATTCTCGCATGGAACAAGGAACGAAATTTTTAGGTTTGTAACAGTGTCAGTGTTGTTTTTTGTAAGTGTATCTCACTGCGGCTGTCATGGCCATTTCAGGATCTGGGGCGAATCAACCAACATCCTTCCAATTTTCACTGAACTGTCTGGTGGTAGCTCCGTAATATAATATTAACTATATTAATCTAATATGGTACGATACCATAGATAGACATATATTGTTCGTCTGGCATTATTGAATCCCAACGATTCGCTCTGGATGTGAATATATAGTAAATCGCGGTGGTCTAGTGAAACAGACAAGTGTTATTCCACATTCTTTTGCTGTTGCAATCCCGGCATCTGTTGTTGCAGCTCGCGATACTACAATCGGAATTTTTGCATTCGCAGCCTTTGTCACCATTCCAGCGGGTTGTCTTCCCGTGGACCCGATTGCACATTCTGTGGGATTCAGTCCCGCAAGGATCATGTACCCAATCACCTTGTCCACCGCATTGTGTCGCCCGATATCTGATGCAAGAAACACCGCTTTGTGATCATGGAATAATACCGCGCAGTGTAGGCCTCCTGTTGCATCCCATACTTCCACGTTAATAGCCTCTCTGATAGCAAAAATCTCTTCCGGCGTAATTTCACCTCCGGGGAGTGCTCTCCCTCGCGCATGAAGCGGAGCAAACCCCCCCGCAGATTCCATCTCACCTGGGATCCATGTTGTACACACTGCTTCCACAAACACTTCTGCCCCCTCCACACGTACTGACAAAATATCAGACGTCGAATGGATCAGTCCTGCGTCGATAAAAAATCCAGCTGCAAACTCACGCAAATATTCTCGACTCACTACTGTCTTGATAAAAACTTTCCCATTCAGATATAGTGTCACCAAATCCTCTGCGACTGCAGAATCCTCTACCGGCACCGTCCGTTTCTCATGATAGTGCAGGCCGGAAAGTGGTGTTGCAAGAGCCCCAAAGTCCTTTGCAGGTATCGTATCTCTTGTCTCGAGATATAGTTCCGTGATTCGCTCTGGATGTGAATATACCGTGAACCGTCCTTCGCGGACGAACCCCACTAGCGTTACCCCCTTTTGTGTTGCAATCTCCGCACCTTTCATCGTCACCGCTGCTCGTGCCACTATGATTGGAATTCCAGCATTCACTGCTTTTGTCACCATCCCTGCAGGTTGCCTCCCCGTGCTACCAATCATACATTCTTCTGGCGGTAGATCATGCAGTATCATCCAGCCGATTACCTTATCCACTGCATTGTGCCTCCCGACATCGCTTGCCGTTATGACGCAACGATGATTATGCCACAGCGCTGCAGAGTGTATTCCGCCTGTATCCTTCCAGACTTTCGTATTCAGCGCCTCACGTAGTGCAAAAATTTCTTCCGGTGTAACACACATCCCTGTCATCGCAATGCAACGCGTCGGTTTCGTGGGAGAAAAACCATCTGGTGGTACATCACATCTCAGTTCCGCCTCCACAAATATTTCCTTTCCTTCCTCCTGGACTGATAAAATTTTCTCTGCAATCCCAGATGCCGTGAAAAATCCAGCACCAAGCTCTGTGAGCATATCATGGCTTCCAACCAATCGCAGATGTGATTCCCCGTTCAGGAACAGCGTGATCACATCCTCGCGCGCCACAACATCATCGATTTTTGAAACACTGCCATCCTGATATTGGTATCCTTTACAGGAAGTAATCATATTCTCATCCATACTATCCTCTTTCACAATGCGAATATTCACAGTGTGAATATTCACAGTGTAAATATTCATATATTTGTATGAACAACATATAAAATCAACGGACAAAACGAGAAAATCCGTTTGCGAGAGAGCTTAGGTTTGCATGGCGAAACTGTGTTCAACTGAGCACACTGAAACACGTACGTGTTATGATGCGTGTTACAATTTTGCCGTACGACAGCAAAATTCTCAGTACTCAATATCCTTCTCACACGAACAATGAACACAATGATACAGCTTCAATCGTCTCCCAAAACCTACTGCGGGTTGACCGTGCGAAGTAAATCTCCCGAAAAAACGCTTGCATTCATTGAGCCACTGACAAAAATCGCAGGCATCACCCGCGTCGCCGATATCACTGATCTTGATCGGATTAAAATTCCAGTATACTCCTGCATTCGTCCAACCGCTGCCAACGGTGCCATCTCGGTATATAATGGAAAAGGAGGAACAGAATCCGAAGCACGAGTTGCCGGAATTATGGAAGGAATCGAACGCTATTCAGCAGAAGCTATACCTCGCGATCTGGCGATGGTGTCTTATGACACACTTTCTCTGACTGAAAACGCCCTTAATCCAGTTGATCTCATCATTCCTAAAAATGTCGACCCCCGCGTTAAACTCCCCTGGGTGGACGTTTGGGATATTTCAAATGATTGTTCCTGCAAAGTCCCACTATGTGCCGTTATACACCCGAATCCACATTACATACCTTCATTGTTTCGTTCCAATTCAAATGGCATCGCAGCTGGAAACACCAGAGAAGAGGCCATCTTTTATGCACTCACCGAGCTCATCGAACGTGATGCCTGGTCGCTTGTTGAGATAACACACGTTACCGGACCGGTCGTTACCGGCCTAACAGGTGCAGCTGCAGAGATGCTTGCAAAATTCACCTCTGCAGGCGTTGAAATCACCCTGAAAGACATCACCTCCGATATTGGAATACCTACCATTGCCGCGGTTGCAGATGACGTCACTCTCAAAGATCCGCGTCTTCTGACCATTGGCATGGGCACTCATACCGATCCGGAGATTGCCGTCATTCGTGCTTTAAGCGAGGTTGCTCAAAGTAGGGTGACTCAGATTCATGGAGCACGTGAAGATACAACAGTTGCAGAATTCCGCGAAATGATAGGGTATGATCGCGTCAAGCGCATGAATGCCTACTGGTTCCGTTCGGATGAGGTACGTGATTTCTCCGAGATTGTTGGCTGCGCAACACCTGACTTTCAAACCGACATTCTGGCAATCGTCGATCGTCTGCGTGTTGCATGTCTCGATCGCGTGCTGGTTGCCGATCTTACCGATCCCAATCTCAATGTACCGGTTGTCCGCGTGATTGTCCCGGGTCTCGAATGTTTTACGATTGACAACGAACGCAGAGGAAGGAGGTGCATTGATGCCACACGTCGTCGTATTCGTTGGTCCAAGTCTCCCGCTTGAAGAAGCAAAACAGATTTTGCCGGTTGCAAAATATTTGCCTCCGGCAAAACGTGGCGACCTCACCGATGTGGTTAAAGCAGGGGCGAAAACCATCGTTTTAATTGACGGCGTTTTTTTTCAGGACCGTGCGGTTGGTCACCGCGAAATTCTTGCCGCACTTCGGGATGGTGTTTTGGTGTACGGTTCTTCCTCAATGGGCGCTCTCCGAGCGTCCGAGATGGACACACTCGGAATGATCGGTGTTGGCGTCATCTACCGTTGGTATCACGACGGAACCATAATTTCCGATGACGAGGTTGGTCTTGTCTATGACCCGGAGACATATGTGGCACTCTCCGAGCCCATGGTCAACATCCGGGCAACATTTTCCAAAGCCAACGTCTCAGGTATTATCGATGATGTTGAGGAGAAAGAACTTCTTCGTGCCTGCAAAGCAATCTATTACCCGGATCGCACCTATCGTCGCGTCATCCGCGATGCGAAAATCCCTGCGGAACAAAAGTCATCACTCGCCGCATGGATCAAGATCAATGCCGTCGATCAGAAATGGCTGGACGCAGTTTCCTGCCTGATCACTGTGAGGGATATGTTACATGAATGAACGATACGTACGTCAAATTCCTGTGATAGGGGATGTTGGACAGAAAAAATTAGAAAATGCAAGCGTTTTTCTTGCAGGTTGTGGCGGTCTTGGTTCTCCGGTCGCTTTCTACCTTGCAGCTGCTGGTCTCGGCCATCTTCGCATCGCCGATCGCGATGTTGTGGAAGAGACTAATCTCAACCGTCAGATCTTGCATCAACCTGATAGGATCGGCATGCCAAAGGCTGCGTCTGCAAAACAGACACTGGAAGCTTTCAACCCTGATATTGAGGTGATGACGTTTGCTTCCTCCATCGATGAAAAAACCGCCTCCCGTATGATTGGGGACGCCGACATAATCGTTGATGCAATGGACAACTTTATTGCCAGATATGTCTTAAATGAAATCTCGCATGCCCTTGATATCCCGCTGGTGCATGGTGGTGTTGCCGGTCTTACTGGCCAGGCAACACTGATAGTCCCTGGAAAAACTGCATGTCTTTCTTGTATCTTCCCTGATGCAAAAACAACGATCGGCACACCTATTCTCGGAACAACCGCGGGTGTGATCGGATTGATTGAAGCACAAGAGACCATCAAATACTTGACAAACACTGGAAAAACACTTGCCGGAAAACTTTTGCTTTGGGATGGAGCTGTGAACAGGATGGATATTTTCTCTGTGAAAAAAAGCCACCGTTGTCCGATTTGTTCCACCAACTACGAGGAAAAAACATGAGTGAAATAACTATTCTATCGTTTGCTGGATTTCGAGAGAAATTTGGTGAACAAAATGTAGTCGTGCCTTCCGATGGTGCAACCGTTTTGTCTGTTTTGCGCGCCTTTGCAGATATCGTTCCCGTCGCTCGCGATGAACTGTTTGATGGCTCCCATCTCCGCGGAAATGTAATTCTGATGTACAATCATGAACGAATCGATGCAGAGGATGCTAAAGAAATTGCCGTTTCCGACGGAGATGAAATCGTGCTCTATCCACCTGTTTCGGGAGGATAGCACAGATAGTATTCTGAGATTGAAGTTTTGTGTCTGTTGTGGAAAAA
>JAIRRQ010000015.1 GCA_031255895.1 Methanocalculaceae archaeon | reverse complement strand
CGATTGGGACAACGCGGCAATCAAATGAAATTGGATTTTTTGTGCAGGAAAACAACGTAAAAGCTGATGATGCAAAACCAGCCGCAACCGAGACAAGCTTTTCGACCCGACATTCAAATATTGGGGACATTATGTAGAGGTTGATCTCATCTGAAAATGTATAGGCGAAGGACGGTGCAAGACCGCTGTTCTCGAGCAACATTTGCGCGGTTTTTGCCATGTTCCTGGAAAACGCAAGATCATATGGTTTTGCGTATCCAGCGTTTTGGGACAAATGATGGAAGGCTCTCCCATCCAGTCGCAGAACAAAAGGAACGGTGGTGGTAAGGCCAGAAAAAATCTCACGATCCTTCATATTTTATTGTAGCTTATTCTTCAATGGGTGGATCGGATACTTTAAATGCTCCGGGAATATGGCGGACAAGAATGATGTCCCCCACTTCTTTTACGATGCGGTATGGTATGACAACACCCTGATAATTTTTGATATCAAGTACGTTCTGATTCACGCCGGTCAGCGCAAGGCCGCTGATTTTTTTGTTGGTAATGTCCAGAACGACATCCTCCACTTTACCGAGAAAAATTGCTTTATCTGAATAGACGCTCATTCCAAAGAGATCCGAGATCTGCCACTTCATCATACTTTTGAAAATTATACTCTCGCAAGCATAAGTATGTTTGCATGTCTTATTGGATGCTTTGGGATATATTTACTATTTCCAAATCGTACACCTTTGTGGACGTATAGGCATCATCTTGTTCGTCCATATATCATCACAGACTATCTCTTCATCTGTGAGCTGAATGCTCCACCGTTTTTGAGGCTTGGAGATGGGATGATCGATACTGTGCCGCCATGTTATGGATCAGCTCCACCCCCTGTTTTTTCTGCCGAATATTTTGAGGAAGAGATCATCTGCTACATCATTGATGGCGTTCATCTTGACGATGCAACAACCAGAAAGCTGATTATGGCTGATGTTATTCCAAATTATCAGGCATGGATCATGGGATCAAATCCATTGGAACACTGTTTCTTGCAACGAAGGTCCAGTTATAATCGCATTTTATCAGATGATTGGATTCGCGCATAAGGAGTGCATCCAAAACTACTTTTGTCCCGATATTCCAGGGGGTGTCCTCTGGAAAACTCTTTAGAATCGCATCAGATCGATCAGCGGATAAATTGCGTCTGCAGAAACAATCAATTGAAACGCGGTTGCATCCTTATACGGTTTTTTTGATGAAATTTTTGCAGCAGTTTTTTTTGATACACCTGGTAGCCATTTCAGTGCAGTGGTGTTCAACCGATTGATCTCAATTGGCACCGGGAGCACTGTTATCGATCGTTGGCCGTGGGAGACGACAACTGCATCCATCACCGTTCTTGGCGGTATCTGGATTGGAACGCCGCAAAGGATCGGGTATGTTCCCATCTGCCTGCCGAATGACACAGATCCTGAGACCTCAATGATGATGTCACGTAGAACAGTGCCTATTGGAAACACACGTTTGAGCATTGGCATATCAAATGTTGTTCGGACGCGTTCTTTGAACTGATGGTACAATTTGTCGTGCTGTCTGAGTGTGTTGTGAGCATACGCTCTCGTTCCTTCAAACGGCATAAGCTGACGGATATTCACACGACGAACTAACAATTCAGCAGAAAAAATTCGTTGCAAAAATATTTCGTTCAGCACAAATGTTTCCGCCGTCTCACCTGCAAGACCTGCAATGAAGTTGAGACCTGGCAAAAGCTCAGGAATGCCATCCTTGCGAACAGCTCCCACCTCATTGACAATTTCAACTGCTCGAAACACAGCATCGGCATCACTTTTCAGATTGTTCGCCGCAACAACCACAGGGTCAGCCGATTCCATTCCAAACGCTGCAATGTCTCCTGTGGTGTGTCCCGCAACGATTGTTTCAAGCGCCTCGCGCGCCTCTTCCTCATGTTGGGCAATGGTTCCTGGATTGATGTTGTCGATGTGCAGCGTCTGGAGTGATGGCGCAGCAGATCGAATTTCTGCAAATAGTTTCTGTAGTGCGTCAGGGTTAGGTGTCGGAAACTCTCCACCACTTGTTGAACCGAACGTTAGAATGTCAGGTTGGCGACCGAGTCGGAAATGTGTAGCACCTGCCGTTGTAAGTGCCCGGACCTCCTCAGTGATGCCTGCAACATCGCGTTGTTTCGGTAGCCCATAGAATGGTTCGGTACAGAAGGAACAACCACCAGATATCACGCGAGAACAACCTTTTGCTGTCTCAAGCTCACACATCACGAACGGATAGAACGGGTGTTTACGGATTATTTCTGCTCCAAGTACCGCCCAACGATCATAATCTGGATATCGACAGATCCCTTTTGGCTCACCTCCGGAGAGATATGCATCAAGTGCTGCTGCAGGTTCTCCATGCAGCATTGTAGTCCATCCAGAAGCTGCCTGTGCAATTGCTTTTTTCCCCCCCTGTGGCGAGTAGCCGAACCCTATTGGCCCTCCGAGCAACGACACTACTTTCCCCCTCAACATGAATCCTATTTGTTGCAATTCCGTCAGTGTTGCAGGCGTTCCCGCAAAATATTTTCCGGGAACAGTAACTCCAGCGATCATCACCACATATTTATAGGCGGAAAGATTTGCGACTCGCATTGGATCTTTGCGCAGTTGATCAATGGTTGCGTAGTCGGTGGTGATGCATCGTTCGGCAAACACACCGGAGATTGTTCTGATATATGGTGAGATGTACGGCGGAACACCCAGACATGCTGGCTCGTCCACGTACCCGTCAATGATGATCGCATCAGATATCATGGTTGCAGAGCTTCAGGAGTTTTCGTGCAATCATCAGTTTTCCATGTTTTATCGGATCCACTGAATGATCATCCAGATCAAATCCGATCAGAGCGACACTTGCAGCACCAAATTCATAAGCGCAGAACACACATCGATCACCGTCTGAAAAACCGCCGAAGTTGTGCACATGCGCCAGTGGTGTTGCCTGCGTTGTCCCGACAATTGGACCTCTGACCTTTGGCACCCACGATCTCACCAGCGGGATATTGTCACCGTGCGCATGCAACACCAGAATCGTCCCAAGATCGTTCATTGAAAGAAAATCATCATCCATTCCATCAATATCAGATAGGATCACATCGGGACGATAATTTGCATGCAAAAGAACACGCGCCGCAGCGTCAGCGGCAATGATGATTTTATCAGAAAAATCCGTTGTACGAATTTCGACGGCAAGAGACGGTGCATTGCCACAGACGATGCAGTCTCGGCCTTGAATAGTACTTCGGAGTTTTTCAATGTCGTCGCGGGGCAGGAGATCTGCCAGAACAAGTGCCGCACGTTCGTCATTTTCACGCAAAAATCCAAAAAAATCGAGGATTTCAGAGTAGTATGGTTCCCACTCCTCAGCTTTCATCCTCTTCAACCTCTGGAATGCCGACAAGCTTCATGAAGTTGGACAAGACCGGATCGATGATCATATTGAGCAGTTCATCTTTGTTTTTCACCAGAGAGAACGCGTTCAGCGGAATGGATAACGCCGCCATTGTCGCGTGGCCGCCTGCGGATGCGCCGGGAATGGGCGAAAATACCTCCTTCATTGCGTCGCCAATATGTAGTCGTATATCCTTGTTGCGTGCAGAAAGCGTGACGGAATCGTCGGTGATGCCGTACACCATTGAAGTCGTCACACCTTCCAGGTTCAGCAGCATATCGGCTGCCTGTGGAATTGCATCGCGGTTTCTGACATATCCTACATTTGAGAACAGATAGCCGTGTTTAACCTCGCGGTTGGTGATTGCATGACCTAGGACGTCCAATGTTTCTTGTGAGATAGACGGTGCCATGATTATCTCAAGTAGCAAACGGTCTGACAGAGGAAGGAGATATGCGGCATTGTGTAGATCCTGTGGTGAAAGATTGCGCTGGAATTCCTTGGTATCCGCACGGATGCCATAGAATAAGGAGGTTGCAATCTTTTTATCGATCGGTAGGTACAGTTCCTGCAGGTACTGTGTCATGATGGATGCTGTTGCACCGACATTCGGACGGGAATCAAGGAATTCTGGTTTTCGCAGACGGGTTACACCTTCTGTACTATGGTGATCGATGACGATATTGATTGGTGTATCATACGAGAGATTGTTGTTCATGCCGGGGGCGACACAGTCCACTAAAGCAAGATAGTCACATTCACCAAGAATTTCTGATGTTAGCTTTTCCATTTTGATTTCAAGCAAATTGATGAATGCACGGTTTTCCTGATGACCAATGTTTCCTTCATAGAGAATGCGGGTCGCAAGTTTACCGTCTGATGCGTTTGCAGCAATTGCTGAAAGCGCCATCGCACTCGATATTGCATCAGGATCCGGGTTTTTGTGTGTAATGATACCGAGGGTCCCTGTCCACGAATTTAAGAGTGAAAAAAGTTTTTGGGCGTTTCTTGACGCGATCAGATTGTTCATACGATTGACGGCTGATTTTGCGACAACTTGTTGTGGATAAATTACAACGTCCGCACCGCGATTCACTTGTTGGTCCATCGAGAACAGATCCATGGCACGGGCGATCACATGCACTTTCGGGTATACGTTCTTGACGTTTTGCACTGCCGCGAGGTTTGCATCTTTGTCGGCTGAAAGAATGAAGACTCCCTCTGGTTCTGGTATTTTGGCAAACAGACCTGTTTCGGTGATGTCACCTACCATCGCCTGATGACGGTGATCACGCAGATCCTCCACACGTTTTTCATTCACATCGACAACGAGGACATTTTCGTCCTCCTCTTTGAGTTCTTCGAGAACATTGTACCCGATACTGCCACAGCCCAGAATGAGATATTTTATTTTTTTATGGGTCTGGTCATTGTTCGGCAGGATCCCACCACTCTCAACCATGTACCAATATTCGTGTTGTTTGGATATTAATGTAGATACCTAACAGGCTGGAGAATCTCTCGTGAAGATATCTATAAATATTGAGATGACTAATTTGATCTGGTTAAAAAGTATTACAAACGGGCCTATAGCTTAGTCAGGAATAGCGACGGACTCTTAATCCGTAGGCCAGGGGTTCAAATCCCTTTAGGCCCGCTCTTCGCTCTGCTAGATTTTTATTTATAGTTTATATATATGTGGTGTCTGTGGGATATGGGTTGAATGCTTTTATTGGCCCTATATTAGTCCGAAATGGTGATGGTTTCTTGATTCACAGATCATGGGTTTAAAATCCATTATGCCTATTCCATTTTTTGTTGTGTCATACATGTGAAAGTACTTTCTTTACAGCATCATGACGTACCAAAATGCATATCTTGTAAAAAACTGAAATAAGTGAAGTTATCGTGAGTTGCACGACACAACGCAGTCTTCTACAGTATGCAGGAAAATTACGCATATCCACCGAAACGAAAGGATGACAGGAACTACTTTCATGAAAATAATTTACAATGACGGAAATGTGGGCGAGTGCCCAAAAGAGATGGAATTGCACGTTATACGCCACACTGCGGCTCATGTGCTCGCCCAGGCAGTGAAACGTCTTTATCCCCACGCATCCTTTGCCTATGGACCCGCAACCGAGAAGGGATTTTACTACGATGTCGATCTGGGAGACACAAAATTTTCAGACACCGACCTTCCTGCCATTGAACAAGAGATGTGGAAGATTGTCAAGGAGAATCTGCCGATAAAACCGTTCATTCTCTCACGTGTTGATGCATTAAAACTCATGGAGGAACGGCATGAACCATACAAGGTTGGACACATCGCGGATCTTGATGAAAATGAACCACTGAGCTTCTATGTGCATGGTGAATACATTGATATGTGTACCGGTCCTCATCTGACATACACCAAAACTTTGAAAGCCTTCAGGCTTACCGATCTTTCCGGTGCGTATTGGAAAAATGACCGCAAAAACAAGATGCTAACGAGAATCAATGGAACTGCGTTCGCCTCTTCTAAGGAACTTGAAAATTTTCTAAAGTTGCAGGAAGAGGCTGAGTACCGCGATCATCGTAAAATCGGCAAAGAAATGAAACTGTTTATGTTTGAGGATGTCAGTCCTGGATTCCCGTTTTTCCTGCCAAACGGAATGATCCTCAAAAATGCGCTGATAGATTACTGGCGTGAATTTCATGTGGCCAATGGGTATCTAGAGATCTCAACACCACTCATTATGAATCGCCGCCTCTGGGAAACGAGCGGCCATTGGGACCATTACAAAGAGAACATGTATGCGACTCATATCGATGACGAGGATTACTGCATTAAGCCAATGAATTGCCCAGGTAGTGTCATGGTCTACGCAAACAAACCGCGTGGTTATCGTGAACTTCCGATGCGCCTTGCAGAACTTGGAATTGTGCATCGTCATGAACTAAAGGGAGTACTACATGGTCTGTTTCGTGTCCGTAGCTTCACGCAGGACGACGCTCATATATTCATGCGTCAGGATCAGGTTGTCGAAGAGATCGGTGCAGTCATTCAGCTGATTGATCAGATGTACTCCAAGTTCGCCTTTGATTACACCCTTGAACTTTCCACTCGCCCTGAGAACAGTATGGGAGGTGATGAGGACTGGGAGGCGGCAACAAACGGTCTCGTGACTGCGCTGAATCAACTGAATCTTCCCTACACGATAAATGAAGGCGATGGCGCTTTTTACGGCCCAAAAATAGATTTTTATCTACGTGATTGCCTTGGACGTACTTGGCAATGCGGAACACTTCAACTTGATTTCCAGATGCCGATCAACTTCAATCTGTCCTATGCGGATGAGACCGACGCTCGCCCCCGTCCAATCATGATTCATCGTGTGTGTTTCGGATCAATTGAACGATTCATCGGTATTCTAATTGAACACTTTGCCGGGAAATTTCCCGTCTGGCTTGCACCGATGCAAGCAAAGGTTTTGCTGGTTTC
Organism: Methanocalculaceae archaeon; assembly: GCA_031255895.1. Lineage (GTDB taxonomy): Archaea > Halobacteriota > Methanomicrobia > Methanomicrobiales > Methanocorpusculaceae > Methanocorpusculum. The sequence goes on along the minus strand of JAIRRQ010000015.1, from coordinate 557 downwards.
TAGGAAAAGTGAGGGGTATGCAATCGAGATCTTCCAGATGTTGAAGGACGCAAAAGTCCGCTGTGAGCTGGATAATCGCAATGAAAAGATTGGTTACATGATTCGCCAGGCACAATATACCGAGCGCGTGCCATATATGATTATTATCGGTGAAAAAGAGCTTGAAACGAAAACCATCTCTATTCGAACACGTGACAGCAAGACAGTGTCCATGATGCCTGATGAATTCCTGAAGAAGATTACCGCCGAAATTGCGAACAGGGTGTAAATTTCGGAATACCTTCTCTCTCAAAAAAATATTATTTATTTCTTTGTTTATTTACTCGCGTCATGTCAAGAGTATGACCATGGAATTCTGTTTCCAATCGTTCTCCACAAAGTCGGATATCGTGTTCATGGCCTGCAGCACATATGTGATAGATGTTGCTTCCTTTTGATGTCCAGGTGAATGGCTCATTGATGTCGTATCCCAAAACTTTACCGGTGGCAACACCGGTATTGTTAGGATAGAACTTACAGTGCATTCGTCCGGTGAACAGTACTGATTTTTTCCATTC
>JAIRRQ010000028.1 GCA_031255895.1 Methanocalculaceae archaeon | reverse complement strand
GGAGAAGGAATCATAGAGGAAATGTACGCTTTTGAAGACAAAGGAGGCAGAAAAATCGCACTTCGTCCAGAAATCACTGCATCCGTCATTCGGGCGTATGTCAACGAAGCCCAGGTTACCTCAAAACCACTCCGTTGGTTTTATTTCGCCGAATGTTTCCGGTACGAACGCCCACAAAAAGGGAGATATCGACAGTTTTGGCAGTTTGGTTGTGAGTTGATCGGCGCTGATTCCCCATCTGCAGACGCCGAAATCATTGCTCTTGCCTACGAACTCCTCAAATGTACCGGCGTCCGGTTTGTACTCAAGATCGGGCATCTCGCCCCTATGAAACACATTCTCGCAGATCTTGACGCAGCTGCACAGAAAAAAATCATGATGGCTCTCGACAAACGCAACATGGATATTCTCCAGACCACACTCGTTGCTATCAACCACACCGACCTCTATGAACCCCTTGCCCGACTCATCACAGCCTCGACCCTCGATGATGTTTGGGAAGTTACAGGAGATATCCCTGATCGTGCCAGGATTGAAGAGACCATTCACTACCTCGACTATCAGAATATCCCATTCGTCCTGAACTTCGGAATCGCCCGAGGACTCGACTACTATGTCGGCATGGTTTTTGAAGGATTTTCCGACAACCTCGGCGCCGAAAATCAAATCCTCGGTGGAGGCGTCTATCGACTCTCCCAGCTTCTCGGAGGAAAAGACGTCCCAAGTTGCGGATTTGCCATCGGCTTCGACCGTGTAATGATCTCACTCGGTGAAGTAGTTCCAAAAACCACCCCAGTTGTCGCAATCATTGCACCGCCTATCACACGTGCGATTGCGTACATCGCTGCTGCTTCATTTCGAACGGCAGGAATCACTGTTGTCATGGACGTCATGAACCGAAATTTCGGAACACAACTCACCTCGGCATTGAAATCAGGAGCATCCTACGCGGCCTTCATAAGCGAAAAAGAGGCTGCTACAGGAACAATCACTCTAAAAAATCTGATCGAAGCAACCCAGAAAGAGATGAGCCTTGAAGATGCCATAAATGAGGTAATAAATGGTCCTTGCTGACGAACTTGCCAAAAAACAACAAAGTATTAGTGTAGCAGAATTTTTTGAAAAAAACAAGCATATGCTTGGTTTTGATTCCCCGACGCGAGGGATCATTACCACAATTAAAGAAGCCATCGATAACTCGTTGGACGCTTGTGAAGAAGCAGAAATTCTTCCAGATATTTTAGTCTCAGTGCAAAAACTAGGAGAGGGTGTCTTCCGTGTCGTTGTCGAGGATAACGGACCGGGCATCATACCTGAAAAGATACCTAACGTTTTTGCAAAACTCCTGTATGGCTCACGATTCCATCAGATACGGCAGACTCGCGGCCAACAAGGTATAGGCATCTCTGCCGCTGTTCTCCACGCCCAATTGACAACCGGCACGTCGACGCTGGTGATCTCTCGCGTGAGTGTGATGATGAAAGCCCACAAAATGACACTCACCATCAAAACAGAGACGAACGAGCCTGAAGTTATCTCTCACGAAGAGATCGAATGGATGCATCCTCATGGAACTCATGTGGAGCTGGTGTTCAAGAGCACTATGCAGGCGAAGAAAAAGCTGCTAGAGTACCTTAAATATACCTCAATCGTCAATCCACATGCCAGATTCCGGATAGAAATCGACGATGAATTCTTCACACTGGACCGCGTGTCAAACGATGTGCCACCATGCCCGATATCAATCAAACCACACCCATACGGTATCGAACTTGGAGTACTGAAACGGATGACAGCGGCATCAGATCTACCATTAAAGGAGTTTTTAATCAAAAATTTCTCCAAAATCGGAGAGAAAATCGCACTTGAGATCGGAGCAACGGCCAGACTCAACCCGATAGTCCGTGTAAACACGATTCAGTTGGAGCAGCTAAATCATCTGCTTGACGCGATGCAAACTGTGAAAATACCTGCACCACCCGCATCCCAGTGCCTATCCCCAATCACAGAAAAACTGATCGTAAAAGGCATGGAAAAGGAATTTCAGTTGGACTTCATCAAGGCACGTACCCGGCCAAGCAATGTGTTCGATGGGAATTCGTTCATCGTGGAAGCAGCTATCGGCTACGGGGGCAAACTGCCACCAGAGGGTAACGCGATGATTCTTCGGTTCGCTAATCGTGTCCCTCTGTTGTACCAACAAGGAGCGTGCGCCATCACATCCACGATTGCAAACATAAATTGGAAGAATTATGGCGTATCTCAGCAAAATTTACCAATGGGACCAATTTTAATTCTTGTCCACGTGGCGGCAACGAACGTACCATTCACGAGCGAATCAAAAGATGCGATTGCATCCATCCCTAAGATTGAACGAGAGATTACGCTTGTATTGCAGGAATTGGGTCGCGATTTGAAATTATTTTTGAATCGTCGCAACAAAAACAAACTGTTGGACGATCGCGCACGAGCTATCTGTACAGTACTTCCATTGATTGCCAAGAAAATTGGAGAGATTTTAGAGCTCCCTCCACCAAATACATCCCTTATCGAGGGGAAAATCATGCGACAGGTCGTGCTAAAAAAGAAATCCACAGGCGGCAAAATTTCGATAAGGGTCGACAACTACACGATGAATGATCAAGAAGTATCAGTTTATGACATTTCCAGCGATCCTGCGAGGAATGCCACCATTTCTCCCGATTTCGTGATGGAGATGGAAGGTGAATACACAAAAGTGTGGAAACGGACGCTTCCCGCCGGAGAAAACTTTGAGGTGTCCTATACAGGTGTAGGAGGCGGTATTGTGGATATGCAAGGGGTTGCAGAAAACATGAGAGTGGTGGTGGATGTAGATGTCTGATTCCTACGAACGTGATATAGCAACAAAGCGACGTCTGATGGAAATTGCCAAGATCTGGTATGATCAGATGAGTAGTGGAGATACACCATCAATTACACTTCCAACACGGACGAAATATAATCTGGAATTTGATGATGATACCGAGGTCTGGACGTACGGTTCAAAGGAGAGTACTCGAAACGCGAGGACTGGGAAGTCGGCGATTCATATGCTGAAGATGGCATATGTGATCGGATTTATTAAAATGCAGTTGGCAGAAAATCGATCATCTACGCTCAGAGAGATGTATTATATCTCGGAAGGTTGGAAACAGGCAAAATTTCATGCGCAGAATGAAAGCAATTATTTGATGGAGGATCTGGAGATCATTACGAATCTTCAACGGGAGCATTTCCATATGCGACCTGAAGAGGATGGAGCATCGATATTCGGACCTTTGCGAGTACGGGAGAATACCCGCCGCGGGATGAAGGAAATTCACTGTCAGGACGATGTAGGTGAAGCAGGATATAATATTCCGAATAATGTGGAAAATGTGGAACTAGTGGATCATAATGCAATCTGCGTGATTGCGCTAGAGACAGGGGGTATGTTTTCGAGGCTACAGGAAAACGGATTTGATGAGGAGTATAATACAATTCTTCTGCATTTGAAGGGGCAACCGACACGTGCAACACGACGAATGCTGAAACGAATGAACGATGAACTGAAGATTCCTGTGATTGTCTTCACAGATGGAGATCCCTGGTCTTACCGAATTTATGCGTCGATCGCCTACGGTTCAATTAAATCGGCGCATATGTCAGAATATCTGGCAACACCTTCGGCGCAATTTATTGGAGTGAAACCCTCAGACATCCTGGATTACAATTTGCCAGCGGATAAACTGACGGAACATGATGTGAATGCATTGAAAGCAGAATTGTCTGACCCTCGTTTTGGAAGCGATTTTTGGAAAAAAGAGATAAAATTACAGTTAGAGATGGGATTAAAGTCAGAACAACAGGCATTCGCGAGCCG
>JAIRRQ010000051.1 GCA_031255895.1 Methanocalculaceae archaeon | reverse complement strand
TTTGTTGCGACAGATCTGTGTAAATGAGATCTCGTGGATATGATCTATTACGGTTGAATGATTTTTGATAAAGTGTCCTGTACAAGTAATGACTCGAGCAAAATCGTTCGCAACCTGTTCCAATGCTGTGTTGATTGATTTTAATGAGATTCCAATGAATTCACAGCGATATTTTTTCATGATCTGTGCGATTATTGTCTGGATTTTTGCTCCGATGTGAATTGAGGTCTATTCGTGTTTGTTGATGAATAAGTTAACTACAGTGATTGTGATGACGACACCACTGCCCTTGAAATGGAAATATCCGCAGTTTTGAGGTGTGTTTGCAAGACGTTTGAGGTATATTTAATACTCTGTAATGGAGTACCTCTGGCATTTTTGCAGTTCCCGCAGTATTGATATCCAGTCACGTTTCATAATACTACTAGAAATCGTGATGGTGAGGTATGATCTATGAAATGGTATTCTAAACTCGTACTCCCCGTATTATTTATCGTTGCATGGGATATTGCAGCCACTCTGATAAATAATGCCTTTGTTCTGCCACGAGTAGTGTCTGTTCTTGCTATTTTCACGACTCCATTTGAGGATATGTTCAGTTTCGGCAGTCTTGCAGAGAATTCGATTATCAGTATCTATCGAGTGTCGCTTGGTTTTATCATTGCATGTGTTATTGCGGTACCGCTCGGTATTCTCCTTGGCAGGTATCAGATTTTTGAGGATTTTTCGGATGGTTTGATTCAGATTCTCAGACCAATTCCTCCAATTGCCTGGGTTCCACTGTCACTGGCCTGGTTTGGCATTGGTTTTGCTGCAATTGAATTTATTATTGTTATTGGTTGTACTTTCCCTATTCTGGTGAATACTATTGATGGTGTGAAACGGGTGAAAAAAAGTTGGATTGAGACGGCAATGATTTATCGGGCAAATGAGTGGCAGGTCATGAACAAAGTCATTGTACCTGCGGCAGGTCCTGCCATTTGGAGTGGTCTTCGGGTTGGTTTCGGTATTGCTTGGATGAGTGTCGTTGCGGCAGAAATGCTACCTGGAACTACGCAAGGTCTTGGTTATCTGATTATGCAGACATACGGATGGGGACAGATTCAAGTAGTGATTGCTGGTATGGTTGCGATTGGTATCATCGGCGTTCTGATGGATCTGTTTTTCCAGTTTGTGCAGAAGCACAAGTTTAGGTGGGAGTCACTCGATAAATGACAGACTGTGATAAGATCTGGGTACGGGTCGAACATGCGACGAAAAAATTTTCAACCCGTAAAGGAGAAATTGTAGCTTTAGAGGACGTAAATCTTGAAATTCATGAGGGTCAGTTTGTATGCCTTCTTGGTCCATCTGGCTGTGGTAAGACGACACTCCATCGAATGATCGGCGGCCTTGACATACCGACATCTGGGACTATTATGATTGATGGGAAGGTAGTTGACGGCCCGTCGCCTAAGATGACGATGGTGTTTCAGGAGTATTCGCTATATCCGTGGAGGACGGTTGCGGAAAATGTAGGGTTAGGTCTTGAAATGAATGATATTCCTGCAAAAGAACGATTGACTGAGGTGATGCGCGAGTTGAAACTTGTTGGTCTTGATAATTTTGCAGACAGTTACCCATATGAGCTGTCGGGTGGTATGCGACAGCGTGCAGCTGTTGCGCGTGCTCTCGTGACGGATCCAGCGATTATGTTGATGGATGAACCATTCGGAGCTCTTGATGCGCAGACTCGAAACAAGATGCAACGCGAGTTGTTAAGCATCTGGCAGGAGACGATGAAGACGATCCTGTTTGTGACGCACAGTGTTGATGAGGCTGTATATCTCGCGGATAAAATCGTGATTTTGACGCCTCGCCCTGGAACTGTTCATGAAATTTATGAAATTGATTTGCCCCGTCCGAGGGATCGGACGAGTGTTGAGTTTGCTCATATTCGAAAAAGTCTTCTGCATACTATTGAGGAGTTGGAAGCTGGAAATGAGAACATTTAATATCATCTCCACCAAAATTAGTTACCACATTTAGAGGGCGAGGAGTTATCCAAAATGGTCAGAAAACCAGCACGAATGTATCGTGACCTTGCTAAAAAAGCGTACTGCCGCCGTGAATACATGGGTGGTGTGCCAGGCATTAAGGTCGTACAGTTTGATATGGGCAATCTTTCAGTTGAGTTTCCGGTTGCGATTCACCTTGAAGTTCTTGAGGCATGTCAGATTCGCCACACAGCAATGGAAGCGGCACGCGTCAACATGAATCGTCGTTTGATGCGGGATGTCGGAAGAAATAATTTCCACTTGAAAATCCGAGCATATCCACATCATGTTATCCGTGAACACAAGCAGGCAACGGGTGCCGGTGCAGATCGTGTTTCAGAAGGTATGCGCCTAGCATTTGGTAAGGCGGTAGGTACCGCTGCCCGTGTCGCACCGAGACAGCGTCTTTTCACTGTTTGGACATCCGAGCAGTACATTAATCAAGCAAAAGATGCTCTCCAACACAGTGGATATAAGCTGCCTACACCGACTCGCGTTGTCGTTGGAAATTAAATATTTTCAAAATTTTAATCAATATTATATCTTTTTTCTGTTGTTATTCAATGATTTTTGGATAAATTGTGGGGGAATTGTCTTATTTTCTTGGTAAATATATAATACTTCTTATTATATGGTGGATTTCCAAGTTTTATGGTGGATGCATCAAAAATAGATGTTCTTCTTCGAACAAATCATCTATTTGGTGTTTCTTCCTGTTATCCATTAATGCGGGTACTTGTAGGTGCAGTTGTTAATCCAGTGTCAGTAACTACGCAATATATACTTTGTATTATTTTTAGCATCGTTTTTCCATTTGAAAAGTTTAATGTGAACTTTATTCATGTATCCCTTGTATATTCTGTTTTTTTGGAACATTCAAATTTCTCTCACCATGTATCCAATAATGAACAGTTTGCTGAGCTTTCGGGACATTTTCCTCTGATACACATGTGTACCTATATTATGAGAATGAGGATGATGGTAGTGATGGGTATGGTTATGTTTGCATTCAGTCTGGTGATTCCAGAAATTGCAAATGTTTTCGTAACTTTTCGCAAAGAGAGCAATTTTTGCCAAATTTTATATGGTTTGTGTGTTTGATGCGATCCACTTTGTGGTTGCAATAAAAGGTAAGATTGTGGGGAAAATGCAGAGAAATAAATGTACGCACCTGCCGGGATTTGAACCCGGATCGAAAGCTCCGGAGGCTTTCAGGATATCCACTACCCCACAAATGCACTGTTATTTACTTTGTTAATCATGCCAGTATAAATAAATAAGTACATACTCCCAAAAAATTGTTCTTTTTTTGCTGAGATGTGCAATGACTAGATCAAGATATTCCGATAAAATTATAACAAAAAATATTAAGCTTATATCATGATTTTTAACAAGAACATTTGCAATTAAAACACCTCCTCATGAAAAATGTTGACATCCGGAAACCGAAATCCGACAATGATTTCTATTAGAAAAAACTGAAATAGGTATCTTTGATATAATGTTCGGGAGTAATCACTTGGAATACAATTCCAAACCGATTCCAGTGTAATCTTATCAACACATAGTGTAATTGAATATCTTTTGAATATATTAATTATTATTTTGATGCTTTCAATAAATATTCATCTATTTGAATTTATTTCTGTAGTTGGTATTGATGCCAAATTCTGCATGCCCCCTCGTAACTCACCATGCATGGTCCGATCGGAACACGTGGAGTACAGGATTTCCCATAAAGTTTGCAATCGGAAGGAACTGCAAGCCCTCGAAGCACGAGATCACAGATACAGCTCGAGTTTTTCGTCGTTCTTGCGTACACTAGAGCAAACTTCTTCTGCGCATCAAACGCTTCAAATTCTTGTCGAAGTTTCAGACCAGAATTTGGGATCACTGGAAAACCACGCCATTCAACATCAGTCGGTGTAAAAACCTCCTGCATCAGT
>JAIRRQ010000044.1 GCA_031255895.1 Methanocalculaceae archaeon | reverse complement strand
GGAGAATGCATATTCTTGCTAACGAAATATTTGATGACATGCGCCATTCATTATGGTCCTAGAGTGCACTCGTTTGATATGTACGTTTTTTCAAGTGAGATATTCTCATTGATGATTATTAATAAATACTCGTATATTGACTATATTGTAAAATTGTTTGGTGAGTTAAGATGCAGTTTGCATGGGAGTATCTTCACTGAATTTCCAGATATTTTGGAAAGGGTTATTCTAGAATTTGAAGAGGAAACGATCATAGTTTATAATTGTCCTTCGTTTCGTTCAAATTTCATGTTTTATGGTGAAATAAAAATCACTAATTTCGAGTGGATGTTACTGAGGTACCTGATTGATGAGTTCATGGAAAAGTTGTCGATAGTTATGCGTCATCATCTCTCCTCTACATGATCCACAAGGGGTTTGCGGTAATAGATTGCCAAACGCTGCAAATAGTTGCTGATTTTCGATCTCACGCATACAACGAAGACTTGCATCTGCGGCTATAAGCTCGTTTTGGCAAAGATGAAATTGCTCGCTGTTTCAGATTCTGCAGAAGAGGCATGGACAATTCTGAGATATTTTATCGCATCAAAAAACTCAGAATTTGCGCCTGCTACTGGAATACGCAATTCTTTTCTTTCTGATAAGACGTTGTAAAAAGATAAGAATTGAGACGTTATTTTAGTCAAGTGGGACAGCTTCAAGCGCGGAAACGAGTTGCCATATGTTGGTTCTGGCATAAACTGGCATATTCGGGTCATTACTGATTTCATCGATTAAGGACAGGGCATTAGCGGCCCTCAATCCGGCGGTTTTCTTTTCATCGAGAAGCACTGTTTTCGTCTCATCGGCAACCCTGCGAATGTTGCGTGGAATCGTCACATCTTCGCTGATCGCCTGAAGCATCATTACACACTGTTTTATCATCTCTTTCGAACTTGCCATGTTGAAATTCCTTCCTGGAAGCTTGTTCTGTTCTGATGGGACAGGATAGCATATCCAAAAATTATGATTTAGTTTAGAGTTTCCACAGTGATAAAGAATGCTATCTATATGTGCCAAACGGAATAATATGTATCATTATGAATAATGGTGTACGAAAACCTGATGATATCATGGCCGAGTATCTTCTTAGTGGGGCAAAAATGCTTGCAGATCTGTGTCCTAAGTGCGGAGCGCCGATGTTCGAGGTGAATGGTAAACGTATATGTGTGATTTGTAATGAGACATCGACATTGCTGCGAACTGATATTCCGAGAGTTGCTGTCACGGATGGAATTTCTTCAGTTCCGGAGAAAGTACGAGTCATTACACCGAAGTATGCTAAGGCGCGAAACGCATCGTCATTGATTTCCGGAGACATTATTTCACAACTGGATGCGCTGATTTTGCAATTTTGCGCTCGAGTGGAGACTGAACCAGATCCAACTCGTTGTTTGTCATATATGGAGTGTATCAGAACGGCAGCGGAAGCTCGAACGATACTGAATCGCTGAAAACGATGGGCTTAATGAAATTCTTTGCATACTAATTACAGATGAAGGTAATCGGTGTTGTTGGATACCCTGCGAGTGGAAAAGGTGAATTTTCCAAAATTGCCGCAAAATTTGGAATTCCAGTAGTGGTAATGGGAGATATGATTCGACGGAGAGTGATAGCTGCGGGTCTTGCCCTCACTGACGAGAATATCGGGATCATCGCTTGTAAACTCCGCGAAGATTTCGGGATGGACGTAATTGCGGTGTTGACCGCAGAGGAGATCAGAAAACAGCATGCAGATGTGGTGGTTGTTGACGGTATCCGAGGGGATGTTGAGGTCAACTACTTCCAATCGGCATTTACTGAGTTCGTACTAGTGGCGATTGAGGCATCTTTTGCAGTGCGGCTTTTTCGGATGCAATCACGGGGAAGAAGCGATGACACGACGACAGTTGAAAGTCTGAAGGCTCGTGATGAACGTGAGGAATCGTTTGGGCTCATTGCTGCGATGGCGCTTGCCAAGGTGCGACTTGTGAATGAATCAACACAGGATGCGTACGAGGCGGCGGTACGGCGTGTGTCTTTGGAGAAATTATGAAGATTTATTTTGCATCGTCACGGCTCTTTTTGAAGGATATGGATAGCTGGGTTGCAGGAATTGCAGAGGCTGGATTTGATGGATGGGAGATTTCGATGGACGGTTGGTTTCATAGTGTTTCTGACATTCCCAAAAGATTTCCGGATATCAAAAAAATTCTGCGGGATACTGGGATTGAATCTTCGGTGCATTTGCCATTTTCCGGTTTGAATCTCTCATCGTTGAATGAGGATGTGTGGGGTGCAACAGTGAATCAGCTTTCGGTGTGCATCGAATCTGCATCGGAGATCACAGATGTCATTACGCTGCATCCGGGGTACATTGAGCCAAACAGTCGCGAGGCGACATCTGCTGCATGGATGTGTCATAAAAAAGCGCTGACGAAGCTTAATGATGTTGCGGAGCGTGCAGGGGTTTGTGTAGCGCTTGAAAATATGCCGAACCTTGAGAATTTTTATTGCAGGGATCCGCACGAATTGCAAGATTTTGCAGATGTAACGTCAGGTATTTCGATGACGTTTGATGTGGGGCATGCGAATACGAATGGAAATTTGGATTCCTTCTGTAAACTGATTCTACCACGGGCGACACATCTGCACATTCATGACAATTATGGGAAGTATGATGAACATCTCCCGCTCGGAAAGGGTTCAATCGACTGGAAAAAGATCATGCCAAAGATTCGAACAGAATATCACGGAAAGATCATGGTTGTTGAAGGCAGAAATCTCTTTGAAGGTAGACTCAGTCTTGATTTGATCCAGGGGTGGTTTTAAAAATGACTGGTGGTGAGACACTGTTTGTGCACTTTCTGGGAACAGCCGGGGCCCTGCCAACACCGAACAGGAATCCTTCGTGCATTATGATTCGCCGTGGTTCGGACACATTGCTGTTTGATTGTGGTGAGGGTGCACAGCAACAGATGATGCGGGCGAAGACTGGCTTCACGGTGAATGCGATCTTTGTGACGCACTGGCATGCGGATCATTATCTTGGAATTTTCGGATTGATAGAGACAATGGCGTTCCATGGACGGACGGAACCGTTGACTATCTACGGACCATCGGGGGTAAACGGATTTGTGGAGATCATTCATCGATTGACACCACGAATTCCGTTTGTACTGTCTGCGGTGGAGATCGTGGACGGCGATGTGATGCTGTTTGATGGGTATTCAGTGGTTGCGTTTAAAACGTATCACGGGATTGAGAGCGTCGGGTATGTGCTGGAGGAGGATATGCGTCTTGGTAGATTCGATCGCGAAGAGGCGATCGCACTTGGCGTTCCTCCGGGTCCGTTGTTTGGAAAGTTACAACATGGAGAGAATGTGCGGATCGTTCGTGATGATGAGGAGATCATTATTTCATCGAAACAGGTGATGGGTGATCGCCGTCGAGGTCGAAAGGTTGTGTATACTGGTGATACGCGGCCTGTGAAAAACAAAAATGATCTACTGGAAGGGGCGGATATTTTGATCCATGAAGCAATGTTTGATGAGATGGAGGGCTCATCCCGTGCAAAGGAGGTCTGGCATTCAACGGCACGGGAGGCGGGAATGGTCGCTGCGACAGTTCATCCAAAGGTACTGGCACTTGTGCATTTTGGTTCGCGGTACACGTCAACGACAAATCATGTGCGGGACGCAAAAGAGTTTTTCAGTGGAGAGATTATTGCACC
>JAIRRQ010000034.1 GCA_031255895.1 Methanocalculaceae archaeon | reverse complement strand
TGTAATCACTTGTTTTGAATAACCACAACTGAACCATTCCTGAAAAAAACCATGTGATGATACGCTGATTTGTAGACGATACACGACATACAATAATTTGATTCGAATATACGAACAGGTACAACATACACGGAAATGTGTATTGAAATGCATGCTGCATTTGACGTATATTTGACTAGCTATATTTGGCTGTCGCAGTTCGACAACGAAAGGGTTGTATGTTAAAGTGGTTAAAGGAGATTCCCACACCAACTGTACGGAAATCCCCCTCAACAAAAACGCAAGAGAAAAACAGGAAAGAAGGTTCTGAAGATATTATAACACACAGCTGGATACCGAATGGGATGTAACTACTACAGAGACACAGAGACAGAAACGGAAATTGTGAGCACCGCCAGAAACCCTCGCGCCGTCTCAGATATCCTCGCAGAAGGTACCACAACCCACGTACCACAATAGGTAATCGAATCGCTTTCGCCCATACAGGAAATTGTGCCTGTACACCCTTTCTGCAGATATTCAGCAGTCAAAAACATAGAAGGGGTATTGATCTCATCAAACGCAATTTCCCATTAATATTATTAGGACAGTCTGCCCATAAATATAAGAACATGCAAGGGAAGGATATTTCTCAAGACCTTGCCCTAGCATTCACAATATTCCGACAGAGGAATAGTTTCCCGTAAATTTACGTGTACGTTTTTTCCAGGAAACACAACACAGGCAACTGTGTTGCAGGATTCATCGATCTAAAAATCTACTGTAATGATAATCAACTGTAACTGAGGTAATGTAATGGGACAGGGAAAATTCGCAGCAAGAAAGCTTGTTCGTTCTGCCAAAAAATTCCGGTGGAGCGACTCGGTTTATGCACGCAGAGCGCTTAAACTGAAGCTGAAAGCAGACCCACTTGAGGGCGCACCACTCGGACGTGCAATTGTTTTGGAAAAAGTCGGTGTTGAAGCAAAACAGCCGAATTCCGCGATCAGAAAGTGTGTTCGTGTTCAGTTGATAAAAAACGGACGCCAAGTCACTGCATTCGCAGTCGGTGACGGTGCAATCAACTTCATCGATGAACACGATGAAGTCACAATCTGCGGTATAGGCGGCCGTGCAGGACGTTCTATGGGAGATATTCCAGGAGTTCGTTTTGTTGTTATCGGAGTCAACGGAGTCACACTCAACGAACTTGTCATCGGACGCAAGGAAAAAGCACGGAGGTAAAACAGTATGACAGAAGAACAAGCCGCGACTAGCAAAATCCTGCTGTTCAATAAATGGGACACAAGCGAAGTCGTTGTCAAGGATGCAGGTCTCGTCCGCTACGTGACCGTGACCTCAACCGAGGTTCCAAGTTCCTGCGGTAGACTCACTCAACAACAGTTCACCAAAAGCCAGATGGCAATTGTTGAACGACTCATCAACCGTCTGATGCAGAAGGAGACTAACACAGGCAAGAAACAATTGTGTACCCGCATTGTCATGGATGCATTCGACGAAATCAACACAAAAACCAAACAAAACCCACTCCAGGTCCTTGTGGATGCAGTCGCCAATGCAGGTCCACGCGAAGAGACAGTACGTCTGAAATACGGGGGCATCAACGTCCCAAAATCAGTAGATTCCGCGCCAATTCGCCGTGTCAACACAGCACTCCGTTACATTGCCATGGCAACTTGGAAAGGTTCTCACAAGACCAAAAAACCGGCACATCTTGTGCTTGCCAATGAACTCGTTATGGCAGCGAAGGGAGATGCAAAGTGCTTCTCCGTTGGAAAAAAGGAAGAAATCGAGCGTATTGCAAAATCAGCCAGGTAAACAAATATCAAATCTTTTTTAGAAAAGGTGTTTTATGTCACGCGGAAAGAAGATGGTTGAAAGAATTACGGAACTCATGGACGATCCTGAGCACATCCGTAACATAGGTATCGTAGCACACATTGACCACGGAAAAACCACTCTCTCGGATAACCTCCTCTCTGGGGCAGGAATGATCAGCGAGGAGCTTTCCGGCAAGGCATGTTGGATGGATTCCGACGAAGAGGAACAGGCACGCGGAATCACTATTGATGCATCCAACGTGTCCATGGTCCACAAAGTCGGGGACGAAGAATACCTAATCAACATGATTGACACTCCTGGCCATGTTGACTTTGGTGGAGATGTTACTCGTGCAATGCGTGCTGTGGACGGTGCTGTCGTCGTCGTAGACGCAGTCGAAGGTCCGATGCCGCAGACCGAGACAGTTCTGCGGCAGGCACTCAAAGAAGGAGTTTACCCTGTTTTGTTTATCAACAAGGTTGATCGGCTTATCAACGAGCTGAAAGTGAATCCACAGGAGATGATGATCCGCCTTGGTAAGGTCATTGACAAAGTCAACAAACTTATCAAGGGAATGAGCGAAGAACTCTACAACAATGGTGGATGGAAGCTAGACGCTCTGAAAGGAAACGTCGCATTTGGATCAGCTCTCTACAACTGGGCAATTTCAATACCATACATGAAAAAATCAGGTGTGACTCTCCAAACAATCATCGACAAATGTAACGAAGGTGATGCAAAGTATCTTGCAAAGGCATCCCCACTGCATGCAGTACTGCTCGATATGGTGGTTACCTTCCTGCCGAATCCACTCAAAGCACAGGGAGAGAGATGTCACATCATATGGCACGGAGATGTGAACTCAGAAGTCGGCAAGGCAATGTACTCATGTGACGCAAACGGCCCAGTCGCAATGATGGTCACCGACATCTCTTTCGACAAACACGCAGGAGAGGTTGCAACCGGCAGATTATTCTCAGGCACTTTAACTCGCGGTATGGAGGTGTACATCTCTGATACTGCCGGAAAACCAAACAGACTTCAACAGGTTGGTATCTTCATGGGTCCTACTCGCGTCGACGTGGATAAGGTTGTTTCAGGAAATATTGCTGCAGTTACAGGAATGAGCGATGCAATCGTAGGTTCAACAGTATCATCCATCAAGGAGATGACACCGTTCGAATCACTGAAGCACTACTCCGAACCAGTTATGACAGTTGCAGTTGAGGCAAAGAACACGAAGGATCTACCGAAACTGATTGAAGTTTTGCACCAAGTTGCAAAAGAAGACCCAACGGTTCGCGTGAACATCAACGAAGAAACTGGTGAACACCTTATCGCAGGGATGGGAGAACTTCACCTTGAGGTCGTTACCGGTCGTATCAAGAGAGACAAGGGTGTGGACATCGTCACATCCCCACCGATTGTTGTGTACCGTGAGACCGTAGCAAAGCCCCTCGACGGAGCCGTCGAAGGGAAATCTCCAAATCGTCATAACAGATTTTTCATGTCTGTCGAACCGATGCCACAGACAGTTCTTGATGCAATCCAATCCAATGAAATCTCCATGAACATGGAGAACATCGCCCGCCGTGATGCGCTTGCCGCTCTTGGAATGAACAAGGATGAAGCGAAGAATGTGAAAGATATCTACGGTTCCAACATGTTCATAGACTGTACGAAAGGTATTCAGTACCTTAATGAGACCATGGAACTTATCATCGACGGTATACACGAGGCACTGGATGGTGGACCACTCGCAGACGAACAGGTGCAGAACGTTCTCATCAAACTCCACGATGTGAAACTACATGAAGACGCAATCCACCGCGGACCTGGACAAGTTATTCCAGCAGTTCGTGGTGGTCTGAAAGCTGCTCTCTTAATGGCAGGTGACACGCTTCTTGAACCAATGCAAAAAATTCAGATAATGGTCCCACAGGATCAAATGGGGGCAGCAATCTCCCAAATTCAGGGACGTCGTGGTCAGTTATCCACGACCGATGCTGAAGGGGATCAGATAGTAGTCAACGGTGAAGCACCAGTTGCCGAACTGTTCGGTTTCGCAGGAGATATTCGTTCTGCAACCGAAGGCCGCGCAATGTGGTCCACTGAGTTCGTGGGATTTGCTCCGGTCCCGCAGGGTATGCTCTCAGAGATAGTGATGAGTATCAGAAAGAGAAAGGGTCTCAAGGAACAGATCCCGATTCCAAAAGATTATCTTGAATAATTCTTTTTTCACACATGTGCAGAGAAATAACTCTCTCAAATATCGAAAATCAAACCTGTCCATCAGTTATCCTTTTTTCTTTGATGTGATACGGATTCTCTACAGAATATTTCCAAAAAATAACTGCAAAAATTCAGTAAATTCAGTAGTTTATGTAAATGGTAATGTAATGAAAATGTTTGGCTGATTTTTTTTGTGAATTGAAAACGGATGAACGATACGTGAGAAAGATACGCCTGGGATGATGATGGAATGCAATGGGAAAGTTCTATACTGGTGATAACTTAGTTAGATACGACATTATGTCAAAGGCAATCAATAACGCAAGAAATAATGCACATCCAGACAACGTGCAAAATACCTCCATTACCAGAAAATTGAAATCGAGTGGTCAGAAAATCAATTTCATCCGCGATATTCTCTCGATTGTCATCATCGTTGCGATGATCGGCTGCGTGCTGTTCGGTGTGTCAGGAACCTGGCCTGCGATCGTTACAATCCAGTCGAAAAGCATGGTACCAAACATGAACGTTGGTGATCTGATCTTTATGGTGGAAGAAAACCGATTCGGCTCCCTCATGACCTCTGAAGAGGCGAAAGCAATCGGAGTGAAAGCATTTAACGATTACGGAGATGTGATCATCTATCAACCAAATGGATACACAAACGTAACGCCGTTTATTCACCGACTTATCACGGAGATTGATGAATCAACGGCCATTGTGTCAAATTTTACTCACGCCGGATACATCACAAAAGGCGACTACAATCCAACAATTGATCAGGGAAACACCTTTTCACACACAGGAGTGATGCAACCGATAAAAAAGGAATGGATCCTCGGAAAGGCACTGTTCGCAATTCCTTTGATTGGTTACCTGCCGCTCCACATATGGGAATTTGTGATTGCTACCGCAATCTTTCTGATGATTCTGGAGCTTTACAACCACAAGAAAGAAAAAGACAGGGAAACAACAAAGAAACTTCAGAAAAAAGGTGGACGAAAATGACCACACCAAGACTAAATTATGCGGAGTTGCGTAGAATTCTTGATGATACTCTTACCGGATCGCGTATGAGCGAGACAGAGGCAGCAGCCTTGTTTCGACTGACCGGTCGTGACATTTGGAAAG
Source organism: Methanocalculaceae archaeon (assembly GCA_031255895.1). Lineage (GTDB taxonomy): Archaea > Halobacteriota > Methanomicrobia > Methanomicrobiales > Methanocorpusculaceae > Methanocorpusculum. Next base: position 2,556 of record JAIRRQ010000034.1, on the reverse strand, counting down.
TTGCGACAACAGCAGATGAACGTCGTGAAGAGGTTGTGGGAGACATCATCACCTATGTCCGGAACATGAATCTACACCTGACCAACATTTGCAAAAATCGTTGCGGTATGTGCGCATTCGGTAGAAAAACGACCGACCCAGATGCGTTTTACCTCACAGAAGAGGAATTTCGCGAACATGCACGCGATGCGGCAAAGAAGAAGGTGACCGAAGTATGTTATCTGGCAGGTGTTCATCCTGGATTCACGATAGAAAACTATGAGAAAATGATCCTAACGCTGTGTGAGGAAATCCCAGGTGTTCATGTGCACGGATGCAGTCCAGATGAGATTGCATTTGCAGCACACCAAAGCAATCTTACAACGAAGGAAACATTGATCAGATTAAAAGAAGCGGGGATAGGATCAGTACAGGGAACTGCTGCGGAGATATTAGTGGATTCAGTCCGGAAAGTTATCTGCGAGAGAAAAATTTCAACCGATGAATGGTTGCGAATTATTCGAGAGGTACATGATGTCGGACTCAAAGCAACATCGACGATTATGTATGGATCAGTGGAAACACCGGAGGAACGTGCCCACCATCTATCGATTCTTCGCGACTTGCAAGATGAAACACAGGTGTTCACGGAACTTGTGCCACTAGCGTTTCTGCATCACAACACACCACTCGAAAAAAATGGGAAGGTTACCTATGGATCGACAGGTCGCGAAGATATTCTTTTGACGGCAGTATCTCGCCTGTTCCTGGACAATATGAAAAATATTCAGGTTCCATGGTCGAAAATCGGTCAAAAAATGACACAACTCGGTCTCATGTCTGGTGGAAATGACGTAGGCGGGACAATGTTTGTGGACTCCCTATCACGAACTGCCGGTGCGGGAGAGGGCACAGACTTCTTCGATCCAAAGGATATGCAATACCTTTGCACAGACATAGAGAGAAAACTTGCCCGCCGCGACACGTTGTACAATATTCTAGAATAATTCTTTTTAGTAATGGATTATGGACTCATATACACATTTTCAAGAAAAAAAAACCAATGAAATTTTTTTGTGACAGCAAACTATCAGGAACACAAAATTTTCGAAAAAAAATGCTGCGAGAGGGATCCGAACCCCCGACTTCCAGATTATGAGTCTGGCGCCCTAACCAACTAGGCCACCGCAGCAAGAAATCCATTATGAGAAGGGTGTGTCAAAATATATACATTACTAATTTATCCTAGAAAAAACAAAACTATTTTATTACATTCTCCCGTTTTGCAGCCAAAGTAGCCATATATACATTCATCGCTGCGGTCACCGCAATTGTTTTTTCCTTGCCTTTGCCGAGCGAATCTGCAAGCTGATGCATGCGCGTCTCACTCTCCCGCATGTACCGCGGCAGATGTTTCTTGATCTCCGGTTCTTCCAAGAAGTGTGTGTGCGTGTTTCCTGCAACAAACTCTGGATTGTTCATGATTGCGTAATGCAGTGGAAGTGTCGTCTTCACACCAAGAATAACGTACTCCATCAACGCACGACGCATTCGGGCAATCGTTTCCTTGCGTGTCATCGCACGGGCACAGAGTTTTGCGATCATTGAGTCATACAACGGTGGAATCGCATACCCCACGTGAATACAGCTGTCGACGCGAATGCCAGGACCCCCCGGAGACCGATAACGGGTAATCTTTCCCGCATCTGCCACGAAGTCGTTCATTGGATCTTCCGCATTCACCCGACACTCAATCGCGTGACCGCGGCAATTGATCTGATTTTGTGCGTACGGCAGCGGTTCGCCCGCCGCGACCTTGATCTGCATCCACACCATGTCAAGACCGGTGACAAGTTCTGTCACCGTGTGCTCCACCTGCAAACGAGTGTTCATTTCCATAAAGTAGTAATTTTCGTTGTCATAAAGAAATTCCACCGTTCCGGCATTTTCATAGTTACAGGTTTTCGCAACCGTGATTGCTGACTGGGTCATTCGTTCACGAAGCTTCGGGGTCATGATAGGGCACGGGGCCTCCTCGATCAATTTCTGATGACGACGCTGGATCGAACATTCGCGCTCAAACATATGCACCACGTCACCCTTCGAATCGGCGAACACCTGCACCTCGATGTGGCGGGGATTTTCTAAATATTTTTCAATGAACACCGTCGAATCATCAAATGAAGATGTTGCTGTTCGCATTGATTTTTCGATAGCCTCGCCCATCTCCTCTGAACTGTGAACAATCGTCATGCCGATACCACCACCGCCAGCAGATGCCTTCACAATCACCGGATAACCGATAGAATCAGCAAACGCCTTTGCCTCGTCATACTCCGTACTTCTCGTCCACGGTAGTACCGGAACTCCAACACTCGACATCACCTGCTTGGATCCTATCTTTGAACCCATCATTGCAATTGTCTTTTCGGACGGGCCAATAAAAGTAAATCCTGCCCTTTTCACCTCTCCGGAAAATGTCGCTTTCTCCGCGAGGAATCCATATCCCGGGTGAATCGCATCAGCTCCTGCCATATCTGCGACCTCAAGGATGCGATCCATATTCAGGTAGCTCTT
>JAIRRQ010000027.1 GCA_031255895.1 Methanocalculaceae archaeon | reverse complement strand
CGTTTTCGAAGGCAAAACACAAGGGAAGGGGACTGTTCGACCATGCCATCAATTATAAAATAGCGAGAATGCATGCAAAATCGACATTTTTCAGGCGTCACTGTCCGATTATTCGTGCACCATAGACGACCACCCATGACCGGGATCTCATTCACCGTCATAGAATATAATCAAATACCCCTGATCATGGAGAAGAGAGATTATCTCTTCACGAGATTTTTTCGATTGCTTCTGAACACTCTCAAGCCAGATGTTCTTCAATGTTTCATCCATAGTCACAAGAGAAAATTTTCCTTTCACTCGCCCGATTTCCTCGTCATTTTTACTGATACGAGCCGTACAGCAGTGATAGTCCTTACAGATAAAAAGACGATTTGGATGAATTGTGCAGACAAACTTACCATCAGTTCGTTTACGGACAAAGAAGCAGGCTGTTTTGTGTTCCGCCTGAATCGAGTGATTAGTGTCAAACAGTTCACGGTACTCGGGCGTGACAAGAACCGCTTTTGTCTCTCCCACCACTTCGTTCTTTACATAAAATCCATATTTCGATATCTGGCGATCCATCCGCACAATCTCACTTATCCCAAGACAGCACAGACCACATTGCGTACATTCAAACATGCCCATGGTTACTATTACTACTACCATCTACTCTGATGCATTATTAAGATATCAATTGGAGGATAGAAATTTTTTTCAAAGAGAATGTAATTTCCATTTTCGAGAGTTCATTGATGCGTGATCACCCACCTGCTGCACAGATGAGATGTCTCACGATATTGAAGACTTCATATACTTTCACTTGGAATAACCAAGAAACATATACCTTCGAACTGGTTACCACTTCGAGAGAACACACGAAAAGAAAAAAATCATGCAAAACACCACCACTTCATTGCTGGAGGTATTTCACGGAAAAGTAAGAGAATTGATATCTTCGACCACAAAGACCATTACTCATGATTATTCCGTGAATTCCGCGAGTGATATGGTAACCGTCGATGAAATTTAATAACTAATCAGTGTCCCTCTAATCAATCGTATCGTGTGATCCAAAATCATGATAAATTCATCCAAATCATCACCCAGATAACAGATTAACATATCTATGTCGCCCAGGTCACATCAGTATACCATATTGCAAGTGAACATGTTTACAACCTCGTGTAAACTTATCGAAAAACGAGTACATATCCTGCGATAAATAAATCATTTAGATCGTATTTCAACCATCCATTTTTCAGAGTCGTGTTGACGAATCACTTCTAAAAAACATCATTTTGATGAGAAAAAAACGTGATCCAGGCAAATATTTTCATTTTCGCATCTGAACAGCGATTTAAAAACGTACTGTCAATTGTTGTTCATCTGGAAAAAGATATAACTGAACCAGAATTTTGAAAAAAAAACGTATTATCCCGTAAAAATAGGTGATTGGAGTGATGACAACTCAGTTGTCAGAGATACAGTGAAAAACAGGGCTGCGTTTGTTTGGGACGACAGATATCGTGTGATCCTCACAAAAAAGAACCCGATAAGTGATATGGTTTGAACACCGAATAGTTGATGATTGCTTGTGTCCCATCAGCCGGTAAAGATACCTCCAATGCTTACTGACACCATCGTCTGTGGCATTGCATCAATTGACAAAACATTGTTTTCCCAAACAGGTCCTTGTCCGCACTGCGGAGGGGCTGCTGCACCCTACGACACGAAGAAAAAGATCTATGCAACTCTCCATACTCAAGATGGAAAAAAAAAGATCACTGTGCTTGTGCGACGATATCACTGCCGTGATTGTGGAAAATTGCTGTATGCGGAAGAACCATTCTATCCTGATACCAGGATCGGATCAGCGATTGTAGACCTTGCAACTGCCCTTTCGCTCGTAAACTCCTTTTCCCACACCACAGAAATCATCAACGCCATGGGCATTGATATTGATCGAGGAACAGTAAGAAAATATGCACATTCCAACCTACCAATTCCAAAAATCAATTTTTTTTATGGATTGCCACTGCCATTTTCGCTCTTCACCATCATCGGACGAACCATGAGCCGAAAACTGAGCGCAGCAGAAGGAACAGAGATTCTCGCAGCATCAGGTTTCCCATCCGCGTACCGAGCGCCACAAGATGGAACAGGGACGTCACACTCCATCCAGAAACAAAGAGAGAAACGAGGAAACCAAAAGGCAGCAGTAAACGGTAAGCAATAAGCCTGTGAATGAGGTAATTTTCTGCAAAATCGTCATTTTATGTGATTTTTTGCGAGTTCCCTTACCGCGAATGCGGGCAGAGCGATGGCCTGGGTGCCAATCACCGCAGTGAGATCGGTACCCCCTAAAAGCGAGGAAAACATGGATGAGCCTATGCCACCAACAAGGACATCATCAGGAACAGTGTCCGCAACAACTTTTGCGACAGCAGCACATACAAGAGTTCTCTGTGCTTCCCAGAATGCCTGTGCAACGGCTACTGCACCGAGTTCACCAATCTCTTCCAAGTCAGCACAGACTGTTCGTGCCAAACGTCGAAGACATGCCTCGTGGGTGACATTCTTACCGTCAGGCGTTGCGGTGGTGTACTCAGCATCCGTAATATGACCAAGGATGTAATGGGCATCGCCACTGCAGGCAAAGTACTCGGTGGAAAATGGTGTTGCAACACCGTCGATAACCGCAGAGTTCACAAGAGTCGCAATCGGTGTCCGAAGCATGCCGGTGTACACGAGATATCCCAGCTGGAGACGGAGGATATCAGTCATCCCTTGCAGTTCCTGAAACTTTGCAAGAGGGATAATATCTGCAGTAGTACTGCCAATATCGAGCAACACTCCGTTAGGATAGATCTCTCGCAAGTAGCCTACGGATGCAACCCAATTCGCCGCAGCAAGTTCGGGACAGATCTCTGTGTGGAAGGAACCATCGATTCCGTAGAAGAGTGCATCGGGGAATATTTGCAAAACGGAACGGACAATGTATGTAATGCCTTCAATTTTGTTGAAAAATCCATCTGCGAGTTCTCCGCTCATCACGACCGCAGCATCTGTTCCTCGGTACTTAGCAAGAATATCTACAAGATGTGATTCACGCCAAAGCGGACAGTAGTGGATGTGGACATCGCTTCCGGCCACTATTTTCAAATTAGCCCCACCAATATCAATACCAATCATGAAAAAAAGGTAACTTCACCAAATTCATCGAACATTGCCTTCCTGCCATTGTAATGGACATTCTTCGGTGGGATGCCAACGGTTGCCTTGAGAAGAATGTCTGCTATTTCCTCCTCGATTACACCAACAACACCAACGATACTCATCGTCGGTCGGGGATTCACGTCAACAACCCAGATTTTCTTTCCAACAATAATATCGATGCCAACGTACCCTTGGCATCCAAGTAGTTCAATGGTCTTCTTGGCAACTTCGATGATTTCATCCTCACGCTCTGGGTGCACCGGTGTTTCACCACCGTGATAAGTGAAAACTCCGTTTTCCCCGATCATAACATGTTGACGATTAATGGTCAGAAATACAGGTGGGAGACCACTGTAGAATCCACAAACCTCACCAACTACGCGACTACCAACAATGCTAACGCTGTAATGTTCACCTTCCAGGAACTCGACCATCATCTCATTTTTTTTCGGAACAGTGCCTCCCTTTGCGATGCGAACGCCAATGGAACCCACACCTTTGATCGGTTTGATGACGCACTTTCCGGTATAATCGAATGTGACCTCCTGCGGGACATTAATGCCCGCGCCACTAAGAATTTTTGAGGTCAGACGTTTATTTGCACAGACAGCAACACTCGTGCTGTCTGAGCCAATGTTATGAGTTACAAGCTCTAGCGTATGAGTGAACCCTGCGAGCAAATCATCAGGAGCGATAACGAGCCCATAGTCGCACTGTGGTGCAAGATGCGCGATTTCTGCATTGAAATCACCCGAGCCTGGCAAAAACACAGTGTGACCTAGACGTTCAAAGCTCTCTTGCAGCACGGACATCATTGCCTTTCCTTCCAGTGCAAGAATCGAGTCACGACTTCCTGCATATTCAGCGATGAGGACCTTCATGTGTGTATTATTTGAGAAAGGCATTACATCAGGTTATCGATAGAGTGCAAAAGAGAATTAATACTCTCGGGCGGATTCGGACCGCCGTCTCCGGCTCCAAAGGCCGGAATGATTGACCACTACACTACGAGAGTAGAAAATATTCCTTTTAT
>JAIRRQ010000009.1 GCA_031255895.1 Methanocalculaceae archaeon | reverse complement strand
TCAGAATTTAACACATGTATTCGCTTTTCCGAACAATTTCAAGAATGCATCACTCGGATACTCGTGCGTTGTCGCAAGCAGCAGTGTTCCTTTCCCAACAGAACATTCAACAAATACTGGAAAACCATTTTTCGCAACTGCAACAGACCCTCCCGGACACCTCACAAACCAACCATCAGTTGCGAAATTTCCCGTGTCATATCCATCGAAGAGCGATTTCCACAACGAATCCTCATTCACCGCAAGCGAATGCTCAGCAAACTCAAAGTGATACTCCACCTCAACCGGTAACCAATCATACGGGTTATTGGTTCTTGCCGGATCGGCTGCCCCGTACACAAGCAATTTCCCTCCATTTTCAAGAAACTCCTCAACACGATCAGAGACTGCCCGAAGCGCAGGAAGAAGTTTTGAATACTGCAAATTGCCAAAACCTGTTGGAATAACAACACCGGTATAGCAACCTTTGTAAAATGGTGCAGCCAGCATCAGAGGTGTCACTGCCTCGCAGTAGCCGCAAGCATCCTCAACCAAACGATGGAACATCATCTTGCTATCCCAGAAAACTGCGATATGACCGTGTAATCCCATCATCCTTTAATCACCCCAAGCGGTCGAAGACGTGCAACAATTCGTGATATTCCTGCGTCATGCGCAATTTGTACCACCTCACTGCTGGGCTTGTACACATCGGGAGCCTCTTCAGCTATCGTCGTAGTATTAGGAGCCCTGACAACAATGCCACGTTTTGCAAGCTCATTTACAACCGCCACGCCAGTCAGATTCCGTTTCGCTGATGATCTGCTTAGTATCCGTCCAGCTCCGTGGCAGGTACTGCCAAACGTTCGTTCCATCGCTGTCATCGTTCCTGCAAGCAGATACGACGGTGTTCCCATACTGCCAGGAATAATCACAGGTTGCCCCGTATTCCGAAATTCTCGCACAATTTCAGATCGACCAGGGCCGAAGGCACGAGTTGCTCCTTTACGATGGACGCAGACATGACGACGGCATGCCGCCGTATCTGCGATCTCGTGATCCTCCCATTTCGCCACATTGTGGGCAACATCATAGACGAGCGGCATTTCCTCATAGGCTACGTCAAACTTTTTCACCAGTAGTTCACGTACCAAATGTGTAATGATCTGGCGATTTGCCCATGCATAGTTTGCAGAAGCTGCCATCGCACCAAAGTACGCCTCACCTTCCAGAGAGAAGAGCGGTGCACAGGCAAGTTGTCGATCGGGTGGATCGATGTTGTACTTCATCATTGCCCCTTCCAAAACTTTCAGATGGTCCGTACAGACTTGATGACCAAGTCCGCGCGACCCACAGTGGATCATTACACAGATCTGACCTTCAGTCACACCGAAAACGCTCGCAGTTTTTGGATCGACGATCTCATCAATCACCTGTACCTCAAGGAAGTGATTACCGGAACCGAGCGTTCCACATTGAGGAATCCCACGTTCCCTGGCTTTTTTGCTGACAAACTCAAGATCCGCTTCGATCATTGTGCCGTTTTCTTCGCATCGACGGGCATCATCCTCCATACCATATCCTAACTCAACCGCACTCGCCAAACCATCCGTAAGTATGTTTGACAGATCATTCTGAGTGAGCCGTGTCGGACTTTTCGAGCCAACCCCAGAAGGAACTGTTGTAAACAAATCCTCGATAAGTCCATTCATATCAGTAATATCTGCCATTGTCAGTGGTGTCGTAATCATCCGGACCCCGCAGTTTATGTCAAATCCAACGCCACCAGGAGAAATTATCCCATCATCCTCGTCAAACGCAGCAACTCCGCCAATAGGAAATCCATAACCCCAGTGAATATCAGGCATGCCAAGAGAGCAACGAAGAATACCGGGCAATGTTGCAACATTCGCAAGTTGGATCAGTGCACCCTCCTCAAGCCGCTCAGCAAGCTGACGTGAGAGGAAAAACGTTCCCGGAACCAACATGCCCGGAACAAATCCCATGGGAATCTTCCACTCAGTATCTGAAATATGTTGTATCTGAACGTTCATGATTTAGATATCAAAGATTATGATGAGTTCATATCCTGCAGCAGTTTTTGCGAGAGAAATGCCTGAATAGGAAATCCCTTTCACTTCAATGCCCCCTGTGTGTTTTGTTCGATCAAACAACACTCCTGCAACAACCCCACTCACTACGCAACCTTCAGCAGCAAGATCAAAGGAGACAGGTACCAAATATTCAGTCTCGGTGAGGAACAATAACTCCGACAGAAAGTTTACGATACTCTCAACTACCTCATTTCCCTTCGCCTCGATAGGAAATGAGATAGTTTCAGGTTCTTTCTGATACTCACCATACAATATCTCTGCAAGAGCAAATCCACTTTCGACGAACAGATCCAGGAGTGACGGTGCAGTAATTTTCATTCGCACATCAGCTGTGTGTTCAAGCTCCTCAAAGGTCATCATTTTCGGTGCAAAAAAATCTCGGGACAAGATGCATATTGATCTCCGTAATCCATGGATATTGATACTGGGAAATGTAGATCAGATGTTCACCCGCTTTGATTGGGATGTCATTTTGTTTTGCTGGCTTGACTTTGACCGACATCAAAACCGGACCACTACACGAGGTGCTGATCCGGAAATTCCCTCCGCGTTTGTTCATGTATGTAATCACATCATCAGTAACCGTAATGGGAGATGAATGATGGAAATTGTCCTGTTGCATATCCATTCCATTATTAATTGGATTTATCACTCAAAAAAGTTGAGGAGATGCTAGATTGCCGTTGCAATCGCCTGCTCAATTACATCAACATACTGTTCTTTGACCTCGTATACCCCGATGGTTCCGTCGGGGCTTCGGTGCGTAGAGAGAATTCCGAGTTTGGAGGCGATTGTACCAACCATCGATGCAATTGAATGATAGCTAACACTGAATTTTTCCGCCAATTTTTCGTGAATCTGTGCGACTGTCAGTGACTTTGCACGGACAAACAGAC
>JAIRRQ010000012.1 GCA_031255895.1 Methanocalculaceae archaeon | reverse complement strand
ACAAGAATGTTCAGAATTGATAGATCCAGACAACAACACTGCAGTATTTTTCAGCTGCTAAAGGTGCCTCTGTTATTTTTGAATTTGTAAAATTACGCACGGTGATTCTCTCTCCATCTCCAACATCTGTGTGTCTTCATGCGTCGTGGACCTCGAAAATTCTGTTGTAGCTATGGTAGCTCTGATCGTAAATTCCAGATAAAATATCGCATTGTTTGCGATCAATTCCTATTAAAATATTGTTTGCAAAAGTTCAAGTACTACTTAACCAATAGGCAGATTCATCCACTTTTCAGGATGGAGATAATTTTCCACTGGTCCTGTCACGTCTGATCGAAGTACATCGTGATCATCTCGTTCAGCGACACAATCGCAACAGATCCATCTTTATTCTGTCGCCTACCTCAGTCGAACATCACTAACGAATTTGTCATTCAGGCGTCGTATTCTCGTTCGTCTCCTGCACAATGCTTCTGCTGCGCGATGCAATCAAAAGTTCTTTCACTGTACCATCACCGACAATGCTATACACATTTTTGTGGTGATTTTTGGTACAATGATTCCTCTGATCTCTCTGTATTTCCCCTACGTATCACTCAAGAAAAAGATAAAAGCCCACATTAGAAATATGAAGAAGAAAATAACATGACAAACGAGTTCGAGCGTGCAGTAGTCACATGCATTAACCGGTACTTCACAAAACATCGGATGAAAGGTTTCGCGTACCGCCTCAAGCAGGCACACTTCAACACCCAGTATGTGGACATCATCGTTGATTCGCTTGATCCTTCATTTTACCTTGCCATTGAATGCAAATCTGTTAAAGGAAAACGTCTTTCCTTTACGAGCAATTTCCATAGGGACAAAGACAATGTGCACCAGATCGATAACATCTCCGGTTTTCTCAAGTACACTGGTAGACGTGGATTTCTTGCCGTAGAGTTCCGAGGAAACGGTCTCAAAAATGAAGCATATCTCATGCCGTGGGAGATAGTACTCGCATTCTTTACCTCACAGGCCAGCATTTCAATAGATGAGTTTCGCAAGTGCACCCCATTGGAACGTACCTCCTATGGCTACCACATTGTTGATTTTAAACCATTCCCGTCAGACTAAATACCTGAGATGACGAATAGGTATTGATTCTATGCGAGGATCGAACAGATTTTTATCAATAAATGGAAAACTGGTGAAAACGCCGATAGCACTCGCATCCATGGCGGGAATTACCAATGCTGGATATGCCATTGAACGCGCAGCTCATGTGGGCACAGTTTTCATCGGTGGATTTTCTCTAGACGCATCTACACAAGAAGCTTCTCGAAAAATGATTGAAACTGGTCGCACCGAGTTTTCCGGTGATTTTGATCAAATAGCAACTGAACTTGCTATGCTCGAGGAAATTGACGTCGTTGTCGGTCTGAATCTTCGAGGATCTACTCCTGAGGCATACGTTTCCGCATCTCACCAGTTCGGCAATGATGTTATCTATGAAATCGATGCACACTGTCACCAACAACCGATGATCGATGCACACTGTGGCGAGTATCTGTTGCACAACGTCGACGCCCTCTGCGCCATTGTCCGCGCTCTTCACGCAGAAGGTGTTTGTGTCTCCGTCAAGATTCGTGCAGGCGTAGTCGACGATCGGCTACTTGCACGAAAACTATGGGCTGCTGGCGCTGACATCCTGCACATCGACTTGATGGATAGTGGTTACACCCGTATTCGGCAGATCAGAAACAGTTGTCCTCTGATTATCATTGCAAATAACAACATCAACGCACCAAACAAGATGATGGATATGTTTTCTCACGGTGCCGACATGGTCTCTCTTGCTCGTTCGGCAAACGTTGCTACTCTTCAGCTTCTTGATCGCTACATCCGTACAATTTCCGACGAAAGCGGCTGGTACAATGCACCAAAACAACTCTGTCGTGGTGGAGATCTGCGTTCTCTTGCCTTCTGTTGTATGCCGGTTAAACAATGTCCGCTTTTGCCAACATTAGATACAATCGGTATGAACCGTCAAGAGTATTTATCGCTCAAACGGGAACTAACGAACGGAACTGAGATTTCGAAAGGTAGTCATACCTGTTTTGGCAGTCTTGCTTGGTGCTGCAAACCCTCAACTCCTTGCATGTTCCGCGATACGATGCTTGAATCTCTGTCACTCACGAAGAGTGAATATATGATAATGAAGCGGAAGCTTTCGGACGGTATCATGGAGAAGATTTTTGTTGATGCTTCAACTGACTGTTAAACCCCCCTCTCTTGCGGAACTCGCACAGTTTGCTATGCTCCTTGAAGTTACCGCTCGCGAAAAACCAGGCAACATTGATCGATGTCACGATTTTGCAGATACCAGACTCGATCATTTTCTCTCCTCGGCAGTTATGGTGAAACCGATTTTTTCTGCTGTTGAAGATGGTTGCCTATCTATCGGTGAAGCGATGTGTGGTGCAGTCGCACGCACCAACATGCACAACGGGGGCAACACTCATTTCGGTGCGTTTCTTCTTCTCTTTCCGTTAATCGCAGGCCGAGGCATTGTTGGCGCAGCAGAATTGGTGAAGAAAACAACTGTGACCGATGCGGTTCTCTTCTACGAAGCGTTTGGATTGACGCAGGTACGGGTCAGATGCGAAGATCCTATGGATGTCAACGATCCGACGTCGGTGCAACGATTGATCGAAGAACAAATCACGATGTATGACGTAGTGAAGTACTCCGCTCAGCATGACATGATTGCTCGTGAGTGGACGAATGGCTTTGATTTGACGCGTCGAGCAGCAGATCTGTTGATCGCACAAAGCGATGGTGTACATGCTATACCTATGATGTTTCTCGCGTTGATGGCTAGGTATCCGGATACCTTTATTGCAAAAAAATTTGATGAAACGACTGCAGAGCAGGTGATGTACAAAGCCCGTGAAGTCTTGGATGGTAAGCGAACTCTCGCAGAACTTGATAAAGAATGCATCGAAGCTGGCATCAATCCAGGCTCTCTTGCTGATATCTGCATTGCTGGAATATTTATCGCTCTTTTGGAGGGTTGGAAATGGGACTGTTAGGTGAAGGTATTACTGAAGTAATTGCGATTACCAAAGACAATGCTGCCCCGATGGGGATCATTGCAAAATCGAATCTGTCTCCAAAAATGATCCTTTTCAAGGGATCTAAGACAGCGAAAAACATCATTGAGTATGGTTGGGTTACTGCGAATTTTGTTTCGGATTGCTACCTTTATCCGCAGTATGCGTTTTCGGATGTGGCAGCTGACGATCTGGTAGATATATCTGTTGGCGGTATCATGATGCAACGATTGCTTTCCGCAGATGCATGGATGGCGTTTCGGACTGTCGTTTTGCATGAAACAGAGGAGACTTACTATATCGATCTCTTGTTGGTGACGTCCGAATATGTCCGTGAGGAATCGCACCCAATCAATCGTGGTTTCAACAGTGTTATCGATGCAACGGTGCATGCAACGCGGTACGTCCATAATAAAGACAGCCGTCTCCGCGATCTCATCGAGTATCATTTAAGTGTGGTTGCCAAGTGTGGCGGCCCACGCGAACGCGAGGCAGGAAAGCTTCTGTATGAAATTTGCGGATTGTAGTGCAAACATCAACCAAGTTGTTCAATTTCCATCGCAAGCCTCCATATTTTTTTTTTCGATCGAGTAGGTAGATCTGCAATCCGTGTCATACACTCCTCAATGGATATTATTTTTGATCCTTTTGTCAAATTGTCAGCATGTGCCACTATTTTTTCCTCAAGTGTCCGCGGTACACAGTCCATCGGCAGGAGTCCAAGAAGCGTACACTCATCTGCATTCAGCCCTGCTCCTACATGCCGGAGTACGATCTCTATTAATGCCTCGCTTTCACCTCGTTCGCGACATATCCGCGCACCATTTTGTGCATGGGAAATATCGTGGGTTATTGATCGTCCTATATCATGCATCATCGACCCGGCGAAGACTAGGGCATCATCCACCGAATCACCGGAAAACTGTGATGCGACTGATGCGACGGTTTCACAATGTCGGATTACTCCCGAATCACAACCCACCGAAAAAAGAATCTGAGAATACCTATTCTCAGGCATTCGAAAGAGCCTCGCGCATCTTCTCAATGCGACTTTTCAGTGCAGACACTAGCAATTCATCATCAAAATGCACTAACATCTCACCGCACTGTTCACAGGCAAAATTTGTCGTACACGCGTTATTAAACGTCGTCATCAATCCACAGTTTTTGCACTGATAAAAATCATTTGCCTCATCATACCGAAGACGTGTTGAAAGTTTATCCACCCCTGTTTCCATCTCCGAGCGTAGAACCAAATTCATATTATCCATTCGCATCATCCACAGGTATGTTAGCCATCCAGTCTCATTGTTCTTAATCCTTCGATATTCCGCCAGTCGGTGTTCATAGAGATTGTACAACGTATGGCGCACGGAGTTTAAGTTGATTTCCGTTTTTTCTGCAATATCTTCATCGCTCAACTCATTGTTCGGGCATCGACGGAGAAGTTCAATTCCCTCTTCACCCACGAGTTTTAGAAGATACTGAAATATCGCAGGATTTTGCAGCTGTTCCTCAGTGATCTCCGTCATATATCTATATATTGGATGGTGTTCGTGATATGTTTATCCAGGGATATGAATGCCTCCTCCCGTGATTTTCCCCACCCGAAAACTGAAAACATAATATCTCCCTTTTCAAACACTGTCTCCGGATGTGGGATGTCTGCGATCGTTCCCGCAAACTTCCGCATGTCAATATTCAGCACCAAGTGTTTGGGAGCCAAGAGAATTTTTCGTACACAGAATTGTCGATGTTTTGGCATCACACTCGGCAATATGCCGTAGCACGCATCCGTGTGCATCTGGAACAAATTTGCGCCGCATGAAGCCTCCACCGTATCTACTGTTCCCTGGAATCGCGGGTTTATTTCAATCGCGTATAAAGCGTTGTCGGTAAGAACAAAATCCACCCCGACTGATCCCACGCATCCACTTGCCGCAACAATTTCCTCTGCGATATCCATCATTCGTTCCGTCATAGGGTGTGTACAGGGTGTAACCGATCCTGAAAACGCATAGGCTTCCGCATTTCCTCCACGGAGAATCTGTTCGTTCGCTGCGATTGCTTTTGCAGAATTACCCGTTCCAACACAAGAAACGCTCGCCGAGACGCCAGCAATAAACTCCTGCATCATAAACGGTTCGTGATCCACAAACTCCTCCCAACGCGTGCGTTCCGCATCGTTGCAAACAACTGCGTTCCTCCACCCTCCCGCACCAGATAGCGTTTTCATCATCGCGGGATACTCTCCATCAGATAATTTCTGAGGAACCAAAACACCAAGAGACTCAAAAAACTCCTGAGTTTTTCCCTTATCCATAAATCGTGCTGCAACCTCCGGATCGGTGCCTAACCGGTTTGGTAAATCCAAAAGCTCTGCACCCGATGTCGTCACCACACAGTCGATTTCATGCCGCGAAAGCATCTCTTCAACGATAAATGGCACATTGTCCAACTCGTCAAACGCTATGGCATCCTTCGTGCACCAGAGGAGATCCTGATCACAAAAGTGATCCACTGCGTACACCTCATACCCTGCACACTCCGCAGATTTTGCCACGTGACGGGTCGTATATCCGATAATTAGCACTGATGGGCTCATACCTCGTCACCGTGGTACTCATCATGTTTAATAACAGTCTTGCCAATTGCGGTCGGCAGCACTCCGAGCTCTGCATCCGGAAACGCGAGTTCCAGTTCTGCACCATCATATAGATGATCCAGAAACAACGCAAGAGCTGAAATCTCCGAGTGGGGTTGGTTGGAAACCGCCACATTGTAGTTTGCAAGCTCGTACATATTGCCAGGCACCTTCTCAGCACCCACCACGATCAAAATTTTTTTTTCAGTTCGAATTTCAGAAATAACGTCCTGCAATCGCAGGCCGTACATTGTCAGATGCACTACTTTTCCACCATTTCGTTTGAAAATGTTGATGCAATTCTTCCACTTCACATTATTTTTGCAAAAATAGGTGCCACCGAATCGGTGTGCAACGTCCATGATGCTATCAACAACTTTCCGATCATCTGCGGCAAGATACATACCACTTGCCCCGAGTGCTCGGGAGCTCAGACCAACGTGTGTTGTAACTCGTAGATCGCGTTCTGGTCGGTGACCGATTCGTAGGACATATGATTTTGGTTTCAACATTGTTTCTTCGCTTTGATAACTCCGTTTTCAATATAGATTGGCATATTAGGAGTATGCATCATTTCATTCAGCATCAACATGTCTGATAGGCTCAGGAGACTGACCGAGTTCTCCATAACTGCAATCATGTGGTTGTTCTCAAGTCGGGACAGAGATGCTTCCACAATACCCCGATCCCATCCAGATCGTTTCACCAGTTCTGTAATCATTACTGGTTTTTCATCAGTCAGCATGTGGTAGAGTGTCCAGTCAACGTCGCAATCGCTTCTGTTATTGCCCCACTCCCTCATATGGATCGTCTCATCCTTCTTCATGAAATAACGTTTTGAACGCGGAAGAGATTAAGGTTGGCGAATCATTGGGCGAAGTCGTGCAGTGGGTGACTGTATGGATGGATCACGAAATAATTTGCGAGAAGTCAACAGACGACGTTTTTATGAGTGAGTTAGATTGGAAATCATGCCTTGGAGGGGAAAGAGGATCTCTGTTTTTGATGTCACGAATGAATCCATTTATTGTTTTCATTTATTTATCTATAAATGTGTTATTTTATAGAATAAATAATCAATTTTTGAAAATAATTCATTGATTTTTGTGTAAAAATGCTTCTTTCTGTGTTATCAAATTTATTCATTAATTATTTGAATTTTTATGAGATATATTCTCGTTGTATTTAGAATATGGTAAAGAATGAAATTTTCAAAAATTACAATTCTTGCTTTGATTGTTTGTATGTTCCGATTTTTCATCCACTTTTCCTTTTGTCTGTGAATGTCCTACTTTGGCGAGTATGTGGGCAATTTCTTTCTTTCGATAGATTTTCTCGAATGCATGTTCTACATTTCCTGGTAATCTCTGATATTTGCACGAAACTGGTTTTCATGATCAGTAGTCATCTCCCAAATTGATGTGATCTATTCGCATTTTTAATATATTTTCATATATGTACCTGCATAATAGATGGTCTTTATATGGTCTTTGAAGCGTTAGTACTGAAATATGTTGGTGATATTACAGGTACGACATGGGCTAACATTGCAAAATGTGCTGCAAGCATCGATATCGCGAAGATAGCCGTGATGACATGGTTAGTTTGGTTGTGTAGGTCGTATTGTATGGCAATTTACTATAGATAGTGCAAATATAGTTCAGATACCATCTGATTTTGCTGTATTTGACATCATGATTATTGCAAATGGTGGTGGTGATTCGATGGCATGCGATATTCCTTGAGTAGTGATTTTCGTGAGTACTAATGGACTAATAAAGATACCTCTACGAAGTCATCCAGTGGACACAATCGTGGATATTTAGGTCATAGCATCTGATTTTGATGCGACGATAAGTCCTTTTACATCTCCAAGAGCGAAGATGGATATTGTTCATATATCATCAAGTGTTTCACGTGAGAGTATTGTTGTCTCAGTTATTGTCACCATTGATACTAAAATTACACCTTATAGATGGAATGTAATTCACATTACTGGTGAATATAAGGATACTAAGCTGTTTTTCGATCAACAATATCTCCCCTCCTGTGTCGACAACATAATTGACGGTGCTTCGATCGTGGTGATCCCTTCACAACGTCTATTGATCGAACCAGGTACTGATCAAACAAGGGATGGCTACCCTTTCTCCGACTAGTACTAAGACAAGGCATAAACGCAACGAATGGAGTTTTTTCGGCGGCATGATGCATTGTACCAAGTGGTCCGCAACTAACAGCGCATCACAGACGATCGCGATCGTGATCGTCAAACTGATTGAAGTGGCAATCCTATGTCTCACGATGGATCCGACAGATAATTCGATTATCACTGTTGTACTACCTTTGATAAGACTTTCTTACTCCGTTCGGAGATCGAGGTAGATCCATTAATCCATCTGGAAAACCATATAAAATACACATGAAGATTCTTTTTGCAATAGCTCCGGATCGGTTCTTAGATCAGGAATACACCATACCCAAAGCCGCTTTTGAAGAGATTGGAATTGAATGCGTAACTGCCTCCACTATACGTGGAACCTGTTACGGTATGCACGGAGAAATCATTGAATCCGACTTATCTTTCGATGATGTCGATCCCGTCGATTACGATGGAATCGTTATCGTGGGTGGCATTGGCTGCCAGGACTACCTCTGGAGATGTGGAAAACTCATCGACATCACCAACGCTATTGGTAATGCCGGGAAAATAACCGCAGGTATTTGCCTTGCGCCAATCGTCATCGCCGAAGCTGGGCTCCTTGTTGGAAAGAATGCCACCTGTCTTGACACTCCAGCATCTCGTCGTGTCCTCGAACTCGACAAGGTAATCTTTGTCAACGAATCCATCGTTGTCTCCGGAAACATCATCACCGCGAGACTACCACAGGATGCCAAAGCATTCACCGACGCTATCACTCAGCATCTCGTATGACACAATGACAAATGAATACTTTCGTACCACTCCTGTACTCGATGGAGCAATGCAGCTCTTTAACGCTGGAAAATTTACTGATGTCATCAATCTCGTCTCAGGTACCAACGATCCTGCCCTCCTCCTCCTTACCGCCAGAAGCTACGCAGAGATTGGGCAATACGACACTTCATCCCTGCTACTTCGTGATCTCGTGCAAATAATACCCCGTTCCTCGTACCTGCATAGCTACTTAGCTGATGTCATGGAAAGAACTGGCGACGATCATGCTGTTTCCGAGTACGCAACCGCCCTAATTCTCGAACCCGAAAACCATTCCGCTCTGAAAGGATACTCTCGCCTGCTTCTCAAAAAAAACGACCTTCGCGGTGCAATCCCATCATTACGCTCTTTGGTGAGGATTGGATCTGATGCAGCAGATGTCCGCAAACTTATGCAAACCTTGATCGAGGTTGGCGAACCCGAAGCAGCAGCAGCCATTCATGTTCAATATTTTGGCGAAAACGAACATTCACCCGAGTACGTTGAGGCTCTCCTCGCAACAGGAGAATATCAAAAAGCAATGAGTGTCGCTCTTCGTGGCTGGAACACCGTCCGTGAACTTGTCTATCTTCGACTTGATCTTGAAGCCCTCGCGGCACTTGATCCCAAAGCCGCTGAAAACGCGTACCGCTCTTCCCTTGATGGCTTCGAGGAGGAAAAAATGGATAATGAAGACGTCTCCCAGATACGTTTTTCATTTGTACTGCTTGAAAAACTGCTTGGTCATTACGATGCAGCACGTTACGAACTAGGTCTCCTTCTCAAAACTCATACCGATCCTGTTTACTTGTTGCTGGATGCAGAACTCGCTGCTCGCACAAACCACGACGATGAGGCGAATTTTATCTACCGGCAGCTAATTGCAGAAGAGTGTGGCAAAGATCCGGAAATCGCTGACCATGCTATCCAGGAACTGATCATCAATCGATTCAAAATATTTCTTGATTCAGTCCGCAGCAAGGAGGAGATCGCAGGAATCATCAGTGTTCTCCTCTCCCCGTACCCGACCGCTCTCTGCCTGACACAGATCGGCGCTTCATACGAAGAAGCAAACGCCTGCGTGCAGGCGCGGGACTGGTATTATCGAGCATATCGCGCAGATTATATTCACGGTGGTGTCGCCTATGCAGCTTTTCTCAAACGCCTCGGAGAAGATCGCGAGTGTGAGGTAGTTATCCATTATATTTTGGCCAACATTACCCATGTAGTGGATGTTGAATTTGTCGCAAATGTCATTTTTAACGGCAAAGAAGCCATGTACCACCTCCCGAAGGTAATGGAGTTGGTACTTGTTCGCCTCACATCGTTTTTTGAAAAACTTTCTTCCAATGGCCGTGAAATCCTGGCTGTCGCCCATCTTTACGCCGCGGATGATGCCCTTGAACGACAGGACTATGAGGAGTGCAAATGGCACTGTCTGCTCGGTCTCGATGTTATGCCATGCTACCCTGCGGATATCAAGATCGAGAATTTCGTGCAGGTACTTTCTCAGGTAAAAGACAGAATGCTCGCTGAACGCTCTGTGTTTCTCGAAAAAAACGTCTGGTTGGAAACTGCTGCCATCACAAATGTCGAACCTGAGTCGGTTGTCAGTTTGCTCGATCTTGACGAGCGTGAACAACAGATCGTTGCTTTCCTCAAAAAACATCGTGAGGCAAGCGAAATGGATCTACGATCTGTTCTCAATACACGCCGAGTAACTGGTACTGTGAATGGTATCTTGACCAAAGCCGCTGAAAAAGGCGTGAAGATCATTGAAAAACGGGGAGTTGGCGACCGCGGAGAGATTTATGGTTATACTGGAGAGTAATGGTGTGGGGCGCGATGATCGTCGTCTGGAAAGCGTTGCCATCATCAACGCACTGCGCCGAGGAACCGTTCCTGAATCGGGACTTGAAAGGCTTGCGGTTGGCCTTGAAACCGAAGAAAGAGTCATTATTTCTCAGTTAGCATTTGTTGGAGCGGGACACGCTGACTGTAAGTTTGTCCGCGGTGAGTATGGCTCGGGTAAAACATTTCTTATCTCGCGGGCGTTGGAGTTAGGTCTTGCGGCAAAATTCGTGACGAGTCGTGTTATCATCTCTCCAAACATCCCATTGCACAAATTACGAACGGTGTACGCGAGAATTTGTGCAGATCTTACGACACCGAGTGAGGATCATGCCTTAAAGAGCATTATTGACACTTGGATATACAGCATCGAAGATCGGCTTATCAGTACCGGTATTGATGAAGATGATTTCATGCTCGTGGATCTGACAGCGAATGAGATTGAATCAATTTTGATCAGGGTTAGCGGAATTAACTCTAGTTTCGCAGCTGCTTTGCGGACGTACTACAAAGCAAACATCCGCGGCGATTTCGCTACCGCCCAGATGGCAATCGGATGGATATCTGGTGAGCAGACGATCGGCAGACCATTCAAATCACAGGCAGGTCTGAAAGGAACTGTGACCGATGAAGACGCATTTTTGTTCCTGAGAGCTCTTGTGTATATTATTGTACAGGCAGGTTATGCAGGACTTCTCGTCAGCTTTGATGAGGTGGAGACCGCTCAGACGTCTGCTCGTCCACAACGGGAGAAAGGTTACATCAACCTCCGTCAGATTGTGGATATGATTGACAGAAACGAACTTCCAAACTGTTTTTTTCTGTTCGCGGGGACCCCTGTCTTTTTCGACGGTTCGAAGGGCATCCGTTCGTTGCCTCCACTGTATGATCGCATCGATGTGATTGCGGACAGTAGATTTTCCAATCCAATGCAGACACAGATCATTCTGCCGAAGTTTGATTTGAAGAAACTCGAAGAAATTTCACTTCGGGTGATCGACATCTACGCGGAAGCACACTTCGAGGTCGATAAAACGCGTGTTTCGATCCGGTTTGTCAGAACCATGATCGAGCGAGTGACTGGACGGTTTGGTGGTCGTGTGGACGTGGTGCCACGTCTGTATCTAAGAGAGTTTGTGGATGTGCTAGACAAATGTGCTCTGTATGCCTCATATAATCCTATGGATAAGTATGCATTCGTCGCAAAAGAGGATGATGTCTCGTTAAAGGAGGAAGAAAAAGCAGTAATGAGAGTCAGTTGGTGATTTGGACAAACGGTACACGTATAATGCCGAAAAATGATTTTGTTTTTTTCAGGAGTATGAATTTTTATTATTGATTGCCCCAAACAAAATCAATGATGCTCCCCCGTCCTTGATATTTCCGGGGAAATATTCTAAAAAGGACGAAATCATTTCGTGATACTCTCGAATATGAGGGGATCGCATAATGTCAAATATTTTTGTGGCAGTAAAAACCTGAAGATACGCAATAACTTCCGTGTATGACCCAATTCGTGAGGATGTGATTTATATTGTCTTTTCTTTTTTGCCTTCTATATCTATTTGATTATTCGTCAATTGGACGAAAACTTCTGCGTAAAAACTATCATCAATGGAACTGATATTTCATTTCATTTCCTCGTCAGGATCATCTATTTCCTCAATAATCTTGACGAATGATTTGTTTACATGATCTCAATCGGCTCGCTGGAATCATTGAGTGCAATGTTTATTGTGCTTTTTTTGATTTGCGTGTTATCACGATCATTCTAATCATATTGTTGTTATTTCAGATCTATTTTAATAGAGTACGGTTATCTTGTCATGTTTATCACAAACGTATTTTCGATGTCCGCGTCGTTTCATTTGCAACCCTTTTGTCGTTACTCAGACTCGACTCGTAATCATCGGAAGGATTATTTTGGATCTTGCGGCAAAGTACATTTCCCATGTTAATTCTGATATTTTGAAGAATCTCGATTTCATTGAAGATGCTAGAATTTGAAAAAACTCAGAGAGATAATGTGTAATTTGAGTGATGGTGAAGATCATCTTCTATTCTATCTTGCTATCATCGTTGTTTTTTATGATTGGTACGCTGTTTTTTTATCTCTGGGAGGCATTGATGTTGATGATTGAGGTCGTGCAGGCTGCAAATTTTTCGATTCGATTGATATCCTCGACTATGTTTCCTGGCTCAATTTTCCCTTAAAATCTCAAAATGGTGATATCGAGTCACTGTTTTTCCGTGTTCAGATCGCACTCAACTCAGTAATCGTTAATCATTCCTTCAACTATTTGAGATGAGCCAAAAATCACAGAGATGAGTAAGTGAATACACGTGGGTGTGGACAAAGTCGAATGATTTTTTGTTCCATGGAATGAGGCATTTCTTATTTTTTTTAAAGATCATTTTCTGAAAAATTGATCTCATTTGTTCCGTTCTGATTCCAAACATTTTTCTATTTTTGATCTAGAAATTGAATAGTACCTATGTCTTCCCATCTCATCTCAGAACTTCGCACCAGATTCGCCGAAACTGGTATAACGCCAGATCTTGTTCACGATTTTCAGACAGAAGTGATGGAGTTCTACAAGACAAATGGCAGACATGATCTGGAGTGGCGGCTGTGGTTCGATCCATATCGTATTGTCGTTTCAGAAGTGATGTTACAGCAGACACAGGTACCACGGGTTGCGATGACGTTTCCTACATTCATCGAAAAATTTCCGGATTTTGCCGCACTCTCCGTAGCTCCGCAGGCGAAACTACTCAGTGCATGGCAGGGTCTGGGGTATAATCGACGTGTTCTGAATCTCAAAAAATTTGCCGTTAAGATTATTGAAGAATTCGACGGGGTTCTACCAAATGATCCCAGAGTTCTTGCGACCTTTCCTGGAATTGGTCCTGCCACTTCCTGTTCAATAGCGGCTTTTGTCTTCAATCGACCGGTTGTTTTCATCGAAACAAATATTCGTCGCGTGTTCATCCATCATTTCTTCTCCGACACTACTGTTGTGGATGATCGTGATATCATCCCGCTGGTAGATGCCTGTTTTTTGCCGAACAGATCTCGTGAGTGGTACTGGGCGCTAATGGATCTGGGTGCCGCACTTAAAACATTTGTTCCCAACCCGAATCGTCGGAGTCGTCATTATGTGAAACAGTCGATGTTTGAAGGATCCGATCGACAGATTCGAGGGGTCTTGCTTCGTCTGATGCTTTCTGGAATCACCGCAGACAGCACTCTTCTTTCCAATATTGTTGGATTTGAACCAGATCGCGTCACTGGTATTCTCGCAGAGATGTGTCGCGAAGGGTTTTTTGTACAGGAAGAAAGTGGTGAATATCGGATCGTGCAGTAAAAAGAGATTAGATGTAATCCCCTACGTCCATCTCGCGGGAGATGATCGTGTCGCAGTAACGACAGCGAAATCCTCGTGAATGAATCGTAAATCTGCTTTCTGCAGGTTCTTTTGTATTGGTAATACAGTTTGGGTTCGGGCACTTAATAACACCTAGGATATCAGACGGAATTTCAACCGATTTTTTGGCAACCACATTGAAGTTTCTGATAATACTGATCTTTGCGTCAGGTGCAATGAGAGCAATCTTGTCCACTTCAGATTTCACTAGTTCGCGGTTTTCGATCTTCACCAGATCCTTTCTACCTCCTTGACTACTCGCAACGTTCGTTGCAACCGTGAATGTCACGTTTGTCCCGTCCTGAATGCCAAGAATACGGATCACTGTCAACCCTTCGCCAGGCGTGATATGATCGATCACCGTGCCGTTTTTGATGGGTGAGATCACAATTCCTTCCGAAACCGTCAACTTCATGGATTCATTACCTCGTTTAGCATCGCCATTCGTACTGGAATTCCATAATGTGCCTGCTGGAAGTACTTTGCGCACGGTAACCTGTCCACCGCAGGATCAATTTCATCTACCCGTGGTAGCGGGTGAAGCACAATCATTGATGGTTTTGCCCGTTCCAACAGTTCAGGTGTTATCCTGTATGTCGTCGCAAAGCTTGCGAATGCTGTCGGATCTGGAAATCGCTCCCGCTGCAATCGTGTTACATACAGCACGTCAAGTTCGGAGATTGTATCCTCTATATTTTCATGCATGATAATTTCTGTTCCAGAATCTGTGAGATCCTGTTTCAGGTGATTAGGTAGATCCAATCCTTCCGGAGCGATCGTGTGCAGTCGAATATTGTTGTACTTCGTCAAAGCATCTGCAAGTGAATGTACTGTTCTGCCGTAGCGGAGATCGCCTTGTAAGCCCACATCAATATTTTCGATTCGCATCGATTTGCGAATCGTAAACAAATCTAGCAGTGTCTGCGATGGATGTTGTCCAGTCCCGTCACCACCGTTAATTACAGGTACACTTGCAACCTCATTTGCAAGTCTGGCGGCTCCCTCTTTTGGATGCCTGAGTACAATTGCATCCACATATCCCGAAATCACACGAATGGTATCAGAGAGTGTTTCTCCTTTCGCAATAGATGATGCCTCCACGCTTCCAAGGTTCAGAACCTTCCCTCCAAGTCTCATCATTGCTGACGAAAAGGACATTCTGGTTCTGGTACTTGGTTCAAAAAAAAGCATCGCAAGAATTTTGTTGTCGAGTTCATGCCCCGTGCATTCATTTTGATCAAATTTTTCTGCAGCTGTGAGGAGCGTATCTATCTCTTCACGGTTCATGTCCCGTACAGACAAGATATTTTTTTGATCATGTGTCATATGCGATCGACCAACTCTAATATATCTGTATATGCCTGACGAGAGATAAATAATGCCTGTTCTCGAGTGCTCAAAAGATATTCTTATTATTCTCTCCCTGCGTACAAAACGGACAATGATTCACATTATTCCTAAACCTACTGACACGTCTGGTGATAACTCGACCGGCATGGTAATGAACGAGCTGCGGAGGATGGGAGTTTCTTTCTCTGTTCTTGATCTTGCCACCGTTAATCCCTTTCATCTCTCGGTTGAAGGAGAAACAATATGGGTTTGTGGGATTCTTCAGGATGGTGTTCAGTTCGAACTTCTCAAGGCTTTGGAACTCCGCAACCATGTGATAAATTCATTGGATGCAATCACCACCTGCGCAAGCAAAGTTATAACCACTGCAAAATTGATCCACGCAGGAGTACCGAGTCCAGATACCTGTTTTACGAACGACAAAATGATTGTCGCAAATTTCCTCGCTGATCATGATGGGCGCGCCGTGTACAAACCGATCTATGGATTTGATGGTAACGGCATCTATCTGTTCGATTCACTCGATATGGTTACCGAAACCGCACCGTATTATGTACAGGAGTATATCGAAAACGATCGCGACTACCGCATCTTTGTCATCGGAAACAAAGCAGTCGGTGCAATCAAACGACAGTCTGCTCATCTCACCCACAATATCCATCAAGGCGGCTATGGTTGCGCCGTTGACATTTCTCCGGATATGCGTGCTGTCGCAGAATCTGCCGCGATGGTGGTTGATATCGACTACTGCGGAGTGGATCTTCTACCTCTGGTGGACGGAGGTTACACGGTTCTTGAGGTCAACGGAACACCGAACTGGCACTGTATGACTGCTCCTATTCCTCGGCTTTTGGCAGAGTATCTAATAGAGCAGGATATGGATGGAAGAAAATAATATTTTTTAGTGTTCACGTTCCGATTCCATTTCTTTGAGTGTTTTTTCCGCAAGCTCTTTCATACGTGTTGGAATGCCGCGGGAAGAAATTGTTTCAAATTCTTTCATGGACGCAGCAAGTTCAGAGTTAAGGATGAATATTGCGTATTTGTGCTCAAGTTTGCTGCGGTTTATCTGATCCGGTTGGATCTTCAGGGCCGTGTACTGCGGGAATTTCAGATCCGGATTAATCGATTCAAAATGCCTCTTAATATTATAAAATATCTGGTGCAGTTCGATGAGTTCTTCCTTATGCATTGTTCTATTAAGTTAAGAGGTATATCACCATAATCATTTTCCCATTACGATTTCCGCCTCTGCACCTAGTATTTTCGGAATCATAAGTTTGATTCTGATTTCTTCATCAATTGCCGCTTTTTATAATTCCGATGAGCTGAATTTTTTGGAATTGTATCCTTTTCAGGTATGCTTTCCTTTGTTACAGGCAGAATTTTTGATAAGATTGGTTAAGGTAGATATTTCACCAGTGCCTCGTTATCTGTTGTGAGATCCTGGATGTTGGGATTCATTATGTTTTGTTTAAATTTATTATTAATATTAAAAAATTTTATTTTAAATTTATAACTGTTTGTTGCATATATGTCAATTACGCCTACTCAGAATGCAACCGCAGACGCATCATCTGTCACTGTGATCGGGGATATGGGTGTTGATGATCTACGTAATTCGTCGATTACCAACAGTGTTGGAGAATAGATATATCTCGTGAGCGAGCATGATTTTGCCGACGCCTATGTGGCCTATGCAAGTACTGCTAAGCGGGAGAACTTAACCGTATCGTCGATAATGATGGATCAACTCAACTGATGCTGATTCTCAAAAATTTTTCCTTGATCAGTGAGCGATTATTTTCAACCGTTATGGTATGCAAAATTTTGCACCTTGAAGGTATTGTCTCCTATAAAAAAAGATTTATCCCGTATTCGGACAAATTCAGAAA
The DNA here is from genome assembly GCA_031255895.1 of Methanocalculaceae archaeon. Classification (GTDB taxonomy): domain Archaea; phylum Halobacteriota; class Methanomicrobia; order Methanomicrobiales; family Methanocorpusculaceae; genus Methanocorpusculum. The sequence goes on along the minus strand of JAIRRQ010000012.1, from coordinate 4,405 downwards.
TACATACTATCTATCTACAAATCCTCTTTTATGAGTCTCAGAGTTCTCTCATCCTCATCCGAATATTTATCATTTTCTGGATGAATCATTTATCTATGCCTGACAAAATCGGGATACGGAACCAACTTAAATCTGTTCGTGACGCTTTGTCCATCGAAGAACGCCGCGAAAAAGACTATCACATCACAGTACACCTTAGAAAATTTCTCCAACCATATCAAACGATCTTTACTTATGTCTCGAAAGACTCGGAAGTTGAGTCGTTTGTCATTATCAACAATCTTCTGGAGGAGGGAAAAAGTGTCATCGTCCCAATCATCCAGACCAATACGAAAACTCTCCGGCTTTCGCATCTGAGACGTGTTGAAGATCTTGAACCAGGATCATTTTGTGTTCCCGAACCGCTTTTTGCTGAGATCTCAGCTTCTGCTGAGACGATCGAAATCGCTCTCTTACCTCTGATTGGGTTTGATCGGAGTGGAAACAGACTCGGTTATGGGGCTGGATACTATGACAGGTTTTTTGAAACTTACCCGGACATTCCTCGTATCGGTCTCGCGTACGCGTGTCAGGAGGTGCCTGTGATTCCTACTTGTCCATTCGATCGTAAAATGGATTGGATTGTTACCGAAAATGGATTCATTACTTGTAATCCTGCGCGCCCTGTGTTTTAGTGAATTGTGGTTCTATAAATCTCTTTTCAATTGCTGCATTTTTTCGCCAACACGCATAATTTAAATATAACATAATCCTTACGTAGAGTAAGCAAAAAATTACTGGTGATATATTCATGACTGATTCAATTATTCTTCCATTAATTGTACAGGAGGCAGACAGTGGTGATGTTGGGCGTGGATACGCAAGAATCAATAGCGACGTCATGACCAAATTGGGTGTTGACTCCGGCGATTTCGTCAAGATCACTGGCAAGCGCACTGGTGTCGCAAAAGTTATGCGGTCTATCATTTCAGGTTCTGGCAACATTGCGATAGATGGTGATACTCGTAGGGCAGCAGGAGCTGGCATCGGCGACACAATCATGGTTGAAAAAACAGATCCGCAGACTGCATTCAAGATCACAATTCAACCAGCAGCCCAGAGCATCAAACTCGATAGTCGCCAACTGGAACAGTTCATCATGCAACAGTACGTCGGAAAGCCTATTGCTAAGGGTCAGATCATTCAGATACCGCTCACAATTCAGACGCGGAATGAGGATCCGTTTTTTTCTGGATGGGGACGTTTTTCCAGTTACAGCACCGAATACTATGCATTCGTGATATCTGACGTCTCTCCCGGTGACATTGCTATTATCGGATCGCAGACTGCTGTCCACTACAAAGACTCAGTCTATAAAGGTGAAAATGCACCAAAAGGAAAGTCGGCAGGGAACATTCATTATGAGGATATCGGTGGCCTAGGGCGCGAACTTTCGCAGGTTCGAGAGATGATTGAGTATCCGCTTCGTCACCCCGAAGTGTTTGAAAAACTCGGCATCGATCCGCCAAAAGGGGTTCTTCTCTACGGCCCGCCTGGAACTGGCAAGACATTGATTGCTCGTGCGGTTGCAAACGAGGCTGGAGCATATTTTGACACAATTTCTGGACCTGAAATCGTATCGAAGTATTACGGTGATTCCGAAGAAAAACTCCGTGAAATTTTTCAGAAGGCAGAAGAAAATGCACCAGCAATCATCTTCATTGATGAGATTGATTCCATCGCCCCGAAACGTGAGGAATCGAAGGGTGAAATGGAGCGTCGTGTTGTGGCTCAGTTACTTTCTTTAATGGACGGTTTAAAGAGCCGTGGCAAGGTTATCGTGATTGCGGCAACCAATATTCCGGATGCAATTGATCCTGCTCTTCGTCGGGGGGGCCGGTTCGATCGTGAGATCGAGATCGGTGTGCCTGACAGAGAGGGGAGAAAGGATATTCTTCAGATTCACTCCCGTAACGCTCCCCTAGCCGAAAATGTTGATCTGAACAAGTACGCAAATACAACACACGGATTTGTGGGCGCTGATCTTGCTCTCGTGGTTAAAGAAGCTGCAATGCATGCATTGCGCCGTGAATTCCCGAGTATGAACCCAGATGAGATCATATCGAAGGAAAAACTTGAAGATCTGAATATTACCACTGGGGACTTTGATGCGGCATTGAAGATGGTACAACCCTCTGCGATGCGTGAAGTTCTTGTCGAAGTGCCGGATATTCACTGGTCGGATGTCGGCGGACTTGATTACGTGAAAGAGGAACTTCAACAGGCAGTTGAATGGCCGCTGAAGTATGTGGATGTGTACAAGCAATTTGCAACCAAGTCTCCGAAAGGATTCCTGATGTTTGGTCCACCTGGCACTGGTAAGACATTGCTTGCAAAAGCGGTCGCAAATGAGTCTGAGTGCAATTTTATTGCGATTAAGGGTCCTGAGCTGATGTCAAAGTGGGTTGGGGAGTCCGAGAAAGGCGTGCGAGAAATTTTTCGCAAGGCGCGACTTGCGTCGCCGTCTATCATCTTTTTCGATGAGATCGATTCGATCGTTCCACGGAGAGGATGTTATGGGGCGGCGTCTCATGTAACCGAGAGTGTGGTTAGTCAGTTTCTGACCGAGCTTGACGGTTTGGAGGAATTGAAAAACGTGGTGGTGATCGGTGCGACAAATCGTCCTGATATGATCGATCCTGCCTTGCTCCGTCCCGGGAGGCTTGAACAGCATATTTTTGTGCCACCTCCTGATGAAGTGGGTAGAAAACAGATTTTTGAGGTTTACCTCAAAGGTGTTGCAGATATGTTCGCAGAGGATTTGAACGTGGATGATCTAGTTATCGAGACAGATGGGTTCGTGGGTGCAGACATTGAAGCCCTCGTTCGCGAGGCAAAGATGGTTGCAATCCGCGAGTTTGTGAAGGCTATGGCAGGTCGTGAGGTGGAAGAGATCAAACTTGTTGTAGGCTCCGTGAAAATTTATAAGCGACACTTTGAGGAAGCGTTGGGGCGCGTCCTCCCATCGCTTGACAAAGAAGGCCGTCGTACTGCGGAACGCGATTCATGGCCGTATCGGTTCAACGAGGGAGAACGTCACGTATTGGACAGGGCCATGACCGTGTTGAAGATGGTTGAATACAAGATTGATGATGATGCAGAAATGAAGGAGACAATTGCAAAACTTGATAGACTTCTGATGTGTCATCAGAAAGACTTTAGCGCAATCAATGAGATAACTAAGAGCATAGAATGCTGAGAGTGAGACATCTGTCCCCTCAGGTTTTGGAAGTGATATAAATATGCCGAAGTCACCGGGCGATGCCTACAAGGATCTGATGGATATTCTTCGTCAGATTATTACTGCTCATGTTTCTGGCGATGGTGATGAGAAATTTTCGCCGATCACGGGAGTAAAGTTTGTTTTAAATGGAAACACTGTTCACATGACTCCTATCAATCCTCTGCCGAAAACAATCCCTCTGGAAGTATTTGAGGATGTGAAAACGATTATTATTCAAACTGAGTTGCCACATGAGTGTTCTGATGATTTCTTTATCGCGTATATGGATGGGAAACTGCAGTTGAGCGCAGGTGCATGTCGCGAGTACTCGGCGGTGATTCCAGTCGCAGATATTGATCCATCCTTAACGGAGATGCACCTACACAATGGTGTGCTTGAGATCATCTGCTTTAAAAAAAGTGCCGGAGATGTCCTTCCTGTTGGAAATGAGTAGCTTGTTCGTTTTCGTTTGAAAAATTGTTTGAGAAATAATTATTAAAATAATGATTAATTAAACAATCCTTTTTTGAAGAAGATATTTTTTATTTTTCAGAAATATTTGCAAAAAAATATTGATAATTATTCAAAATTTGATGGATTATTTTCATTTTATTGAGATTTAGCATCTTATCTTATGGTCATTTTTGAAAACAAATCATGTATTTCTGGTAAATCTTGTCTTCAATTTTGTTAGGAGGTTAACATGAGGTTAATATATTTCGAATCAGTGATGACACCTCCTCTGGACCTTATCCTACATTTCAGCACCTGAACGATCACTTTGATGTGATCTGTGCCCTTTTTTCTTAGAATTGATTGAATTTTCGATCATGGCTGTCGGGAGGATGATGGTTAGTTTGCTTGGGTTTTATCGTATTTTTGATATCCTACGCCATGCAAAGTATATGGTAAGTGTGGGGTAGTAATTCCTTTTTGAAAATCGATATCCATTTTATGAAATCTATTGAATTCATGTTCGAGGATCACTGAGTCTCCTATTGTGGGTGAATGGATGGGCAAATGTGACTCAGTGAATCCTAAGCCTGGGTAATATGGATGTATCGTTTGATAATTTTTCGTTTTGTTTTGCATGATCATCTACTTACTCTTATTTCATGATGATTTTTCAATGAATGCGTATAA
>JAIRRQ010000096.1 GCA_031255895.1 Methanocalculaceae archaeon | reverse complement strand
ATTGACAAGATGGGTAATCTCGTCGCGATAAAGAAGGGTGATGATTTTTCGATCATGTTAGCGGCTCACATGGATGAAATCGGTCTTATGGTCCAGTACGTGGATGAACACGGGTTCGTTCACTTCATTGCGATTGGCGGATGGTTCAATCCGGTCCTGGTCTCTCAGCGGGTTTTTTTACACGGCGAAAATGGCATAGTTCCAGGAGTTCTCGGTATGAAGCCCCCACACGTGATGAGTGAAGATGATCGTAAAAAACCGATAAATCTTGCAGATATGTTCATCGATGTTGGCGCGACGAGCCCTGAAGAGATCGAGGCTCTGGGTATTATGATCGGCACGCCGATTACTATAGATCGTGAGTTTGTGCCGCTTGCTGGAACGTGTGTTACTGGCAAAGCATTTGACAATCGTGCGGGATGTGTAATGCTGATCGGTGCTATGCGGGAGATGCAAACAAAACACACTGTTTACGCAGTGTTCACGGTGCAAGAAGAGGTCGGACTGAGGGGTGCGAAGACGAGTTCCTTCGCACTGAATCCGGATGTCGCCATCGCTACGGATGTAACGATCCCTGGGGATTCTCCAGGTATTGAACGTCGCAAGGCGCCGATATTTATGGGCCGTGGTCCTGTTGTAGTGGCAGTGTCTGCCTCAGGTCGTGGTCATATTGCGGATCCACGCATTGTTTCCTGGTTGACAAAAACTGCAAAAAAGTTCGATATTTCGGTGCAGGTGGAGATTGGTGATGGTGGCAACACGGATGCATCTGCAATCAACTTTGAACGTGGCGGTATTCCGAGTGTGCCGGTCTCGATTCCGGCACGATATATTCACTCATCGGTCGAAGTTATCGATCTAAATGATTTGCAGGCGGGAATCTCACTACTTGCAAAAGTTGTTGAGACAAAGCCGAAGCTAAATTAATTTTTCCGGTGATGCTGTGATCCGAGCCCTTACTGTTTTCTGGTGGTGACAATAATTCTCTATGGCAAAATATCCCTGCATGATCTATTATTCCATATATGACGATATGACGAAGAAAAAGATGCGTTTTCTGATGTTTCGACGATAATTTCATTTATTTGATAAAAACCTGATTCATGGTTCTGTTCCACGTGCAGCGCATCGAAAAAATTCTTTGTGAAAAGATAGTACCCCATTCTCTCTCATACCTTCATTTCAACCCTCTCGTTTGTATTTGTAATTTGTCTTTTTGATGGGATAAGGACTGACGCTGCAAACACCACTGTAAACAACATTGCCGAGAATGGTGCGATCGGCAGATTATAGGTAAACGAAATAAACGTCCCACACAAACTGATTATCGCTGCGATCACGGGAGATACAATCATCATTTGCTTCAGTGTCCCGCAAAACTGACACGCGATTGTTGCAGGCGTAACCAACCATACATACAACAGGAGACCACCCACAATTGGCAGGGTAAGTGCAACCATTAACGCAATCATGAACAACATAGCGTATATCATAGGTTTTGTCTGAATGCCCGCAATCTCAGCAATTTTTCGGTTAAAAATCATCGTCGAAATTTCCTTGTAAAACACTGCGACGAATAGAATCACGATCACCATAATTGCGAGTAGACCGTAAATTTCTTCTCGGTAGAGAGAGATCACACTTCCGAACAGCAACGACGCTGCACCTGATCCGATTCCAAGCTGCTGCATCCACGCATAGAAAAAGATCGCAATTGCCATCATCGATCCAAACAAAACTCCAAGCGTTGTATCAATTGACATTCTCGATTTTTCGGACAAGGGACCTAAAATACAGGCTAAAAAAAAACTGCTGATAATAGCTGCTATCGTCGTGTCCACACCTAAAAACATTCCAATTGTCGCACCGGCAAATGCTCCGTGTGCCGTCGTAAACCCGATTGACGAGATCTTCATCTGCGTAATTAAAACTGCAAGAACCGCGCAACCGATAGATGCGAAGAGCATTGCCTCTGTCGCGTGGCAGATCATGTTGTTGGGTATCAGAAACTCAAGCATTCGTATCATTTGAGATATGACGAACTGTATCCTGTACCTGCTCTGGTGGGATAACTTTGTTCAGCACTATTTTTCCACTCTTCATCACTACTGCCCGTACACCACGGGCGGGTAAGGCATCAAATGCATGAGAGACCATTACAATCGTTACTCCTGCATCCGCAATCCTGCAGAGCACATCGCAGACGTGTTCGCGGGTTGTAAGATCGAGATTACTGAACGGTTCATCCAGTAGTAAAACATCCGGTTTTTTCGCCAGATTGTGGGCTATCAACACTTTTTGTTGTTGACCTCCGGAGAGTCTGCCGATATGACTTTTGCGAAGACTGATTATTCCCATTTGGGTAAGTGATTGTTCGACTGCAGTGAAATCATCGCTACCAGGTCGTTTGCAGAAACCAAGCAGACCATATCGTCCCATCAACAGAACCTCTTCCACGGTAAATGGTGTGTAAGGATCGAAATCGAAGTTTTGAATAACGTATCCTAGTTTTTTTCGTATCTGCGGTCCGTGATGAACAACGTCAAATCCACAGACCAAAACAGTTCCAGAGATGATGGGCAGCCGTCCTGCAATGGTTTCGAGGAGAGTTGTCTTACCTGCTCCATTCGGCCCACCGACGATTACAAACTCGCCACGATTGATTTTAAGACTGATATTTTGAATCGTTGGATGAGTAGAGCCTTCATGGATTGTGGTGACGTCATCCAGTTGGATGATCGGATCATTCATTCAGAGTTCCTCAACGCTGAACAGTTTTTGTCCGGCATGGAATACATGACTCCTGCAAAATTTTTGAGCGTAAATTCCTTGTTAACATCGCCAATTTCGTAATATCGCGCGAAATAAGATCCTTGTTTGAGATGAATTACATCACCATTCGCAATCTCTTCAGTCGAGTACTTGCGAGGATGATCCATGTATCCGCAGGATTCACGCAATTTCATATGATATAATCTCTCTTTTGCATTATAAAATGTGCAGAAACCAAATTTTTGTAGTAAGAAAGAAAAATCAAATCCTCCAACAAAGGAAGATCATATTGATAATTCCAGCGATAATCGTGAATATTTCAAGCGAAAAATTTTTTTGTGTTGGAATCGCGTCTGTTGAGGGAAGGGAGAGGATAAGATTTTTGTTGTAGGTGTAGTAGTCAAGGATTGTGTCCACATCCTCAGTTGACTTGGGGAGATTGAGGAAGATGATTCGTTCACAGGGAACACCAGCGTCTCTGAGTGCTTCGTGGATACTGACTCCCATGTCTGATCCCGCGACGATGTTTTCGATGATGACTATTTTTCCATTCGAAGATTTTTCTGCGATCATTTCGTATTTTGAGAAATTTGCATGAATGTCATCGATGAGATCCTTGACGGTTGTGGGTTGGGGATATGAGTTGATACAGTTCATACCGAGCCAGTTTACCGTCTGATTTTTGATCCGGAAATGACATATGATTGGAATGTCTGCAAGGATTGCCTTCTCGGTAGTGGTGAGTTTTGTTGTATTGATAATTTTTTTGAGGTAGATGTTGAGATTTGTCTGGTATACGGAGGCATTGATCGGGTCGACGACACCGAGAAGATAGGCAACGGTTTCGCTGTAACCAAGAAGAACGGTCGGATCGTCGTAGGCGATGGTTGCATTCGGAATGACGTCTTTGGAGACGTTGTCTAAGATCTGCCAGTTGACACATTCACCGAAATTTTTTGTACAGAATTCGGTTACTTTGGTGATGACAGCATCATCCATACCTCCTCCCTGACCGAGAAAAACATCGGCGGTTTTGATAAATTCGCTGTTTTGTTGGAGGAGTGCGTCAATGGTGTCGCTAGAAATGTGGATTGCGGCCGTCGGGGCGACGTATATGACGGTGGCGGCGTCACCTCCGATCTCGCTTGCAACGTTCCAGAGATTTGGCATGGTTGTTACGACATTTATCGCCATAACTTCCGGTACAACCATACTGGAAAGGAGCAATATCACAAGAAAAGCCACCCTTTTTTTCATATGTAGTTGTGGGTACACAAAATGTATAAATGTGCCAGGCTTCGTTTCATCGCAGTGTGTTTGACTTTGGATTTTTTGTTTGCGAATACTTCTATCCTCTGTTTTCTCACGAAATTAGATCTAAATGCCAAAATAAACTGTGAATGGAGTTTTTTCCATTGATGTAAGTAAAATCATCCTCATTGTTTTCTGATGTTTACATCCTTTCATAGCTCACTGAGATGGCTGTTTATTTCTCTTTTTTGCAACATTCGATCTTATTTTTGGCAAATTGGCACCATTGCCACGGTGATGCATGGCGTGTGGAATCTGCAAAACATGGTGAGGGGTAGAGAGAGTGGCGAGGTGGCCATCGTCACGGTCAGTCACTATGTGATTTAGCATCATTTGGAATTATTCCGAAAAATTAGTGTGCCGGATATCCGTATGGTTTTATACCTCGCTGCTGATCGTTGCCAGATTATTCATCGAAAAATCGTGAATATTCGTATGATATGCTGCGTAACCAGAAAATTGCAATTTTTTTCGAGGTCACAGTGAAATAATTCGCAGCTCCGTTTACTCCTATTCTCATAGGATTTCGCGTCGCAATCCTTTCGTGAGGCATCCTTTCGTAGGGAACACGATGTAGATTGTAGTCAATGGCCATCAGCGTTTCAGGCACAACTGTTTCTGAATCAAATGCAAGTGTCTTGATCAGGTCAAAATTTGTTAAAACTCGTCTAGAATCAACTTGTGATCATTAAATCGATCTTCTGGGCATGGTTGCGCAGGAATTTTTTCACACGTATCTGGATACACATCATTGGAGTGTTGACACCTCTTTCAAATATTTTGGCGATATATTCTGTGTCCTTGTATTCAGTAGATGGTCAATCATGTCTGCTATTTTCAGTCTGATCTTGATCCTCATTTATCATCGACTGTTTTGCACACTTTTCGATTGCTAGCTGCCCGCTCATAACGAGCATCGTTGTCCAGTGATAGATGGGCAAGCTGAGTGTTGAACAGAATAATTTCATCAAGCGACAAAATTGATATCAATGTTTTTGTGGGTTCAATGATGCTTTTTCTGGTTTTTTTTGTGTATGGATCTCATAGTTCACGTGGATCTCGATATATTTTGCGTCTTCGTCAAAAATCAAAGTTATGATACTGACAAAGTGTTGTTTTGCTGCAGAAAATATGGGGCATGTCCAAGTTTCTGTAAGATCGTTGAACGGAAGAACTTTTGCGTCGTCATACAGATAGCCGCAGATCCTGCTGATTTTCACTGTACCATGCGGCATTTTCCAAAAAGAGGTTTAGTAATTTCTTGCTTCAATTCGGAAATATGCCTTTGGATGATTGCAAACCTGGCAGACTTCAGGAGCCACTTTTCCGATGACTAAGTGACCGCAGTTGCCGCACTGCCAAATTGCATCATTGTCACAG
>JAIRRQ010000026.1 GCA_031255895.1 Methanocalculaceae archaeon | reverse complement strand
CATTTGCAAGCTCGATTGCCGCTGACGGGCAGATGTCCATGCAGGTTCCACAGCCAGTACACTTGTCTTTATTAATTACAGCTACCATTTCAAATACCTCAAATAGTGCTTTTAGTATTACCATTGTAAATAAAAATAGGTTTCGACCAGGAATGTTTTTTTACCATCAATTTCTCCAAAAAAGAAAAATTCAAAAGTTTATAACCCAGATATTTCTTTCATAATATAGTCTATCTATAGTCTTTCATAATATATTGATCCTGATCCATCCCATGGATCAATGCAATCTGTAGCTCCCGTACTCAATTCATAAACTCAACTCAAACATTACTGCGAACATAGATGACACGATCATATATCACATGCGTCAGTTCGATCGTTTCGCAAGTCTAATTGAATTTCACTATATGATCGTCAACTTATAGTGAGGATTTATCAGAAACGAACCGTTCACTACAATAATATTTTCAGCAAGAATCACGAGAAGCATTTCTTCAGCGCTGTTGGAATCGATATTGACAACGATGTATGTCAGTCATTTGGAACAGCTACGGCTTTTCCAATGACACGCATGTATTCAGTATGCGTTATATTTAGTATACATCACTGTAGTAGATTTATCAGCCAAATCACAGAACAGAAGACAGGGGACGACGTCAATCAGGCATTTCATGCTCAATACGATTTCGGAATATCCAGATATCGAGGGATTGTGAGGCATCATCACGAAACGAAATGATGAATTCGGGAATCACACCTTCGAACGCGATATTTATGAATTAGGCGCAGAAGCTATTCCCACATTTTTCGGAAATTAACACATTTGACAACTCTCCAAAAAACCAGAAGACATATAAAACAGAGAAAAAATTTTTGTCGAAAAAGTGATTCTTCTTGCAAGAATGAAAAACAGTCCAATAACGTAGTTGAGATTTATCGATGACGGTTATGGGTATTGACCTTGCGAGTGATGAACCCAGCAACGCGGTTGCGGATACTCTTACTCTCGATAGTCGTAATTTCGGAAACAACCATCTTATTGTCGTCAAAATTGTTGTTAAAGCTTGTTCTGTGCAGTTCCATAAGGGCAACACCCATAGTCTTGATATAACTTGGTTTAATTCCCATGTGATATTCCTCAAATATCTGTGTATATAAGTCGTTCTCAGATGATAAGTATTCTGTTTATTTCTCAGAGACGGGCATCAAAAAGTTTCTCGACAAGCCATTTCAGAACAGCAGTGATCGTGATATAGTATCCATACAGTGAAGCGTACAAAAAAGCAAACGCTTCACCTCTCTCCATACCATATACTTGCGCTATCAAAACTCATAAAAACACACACGCCAATTCATATAAATATGAAAGGATGGGTTCTGGATATCATTGTCGGGGTCTCTGCCCTGATAGTGTTCGGTATTCTTCTGTTCGCTCTGCCGAAGATCATGCCAGAGGCATACGGATACACAAGCGCATTAATACTATTTGTCGCTTACCTGACTGGCGCTGGATTGACTGTCATTAAGAAAACAATCACCTGAAAATACAGGAAAACTATTTTTTTTACGTTGTTTGGATTCAGCGAAGTGCATTATTCCAGAGTTCCAACCTTTCTAGCTCTCGGTAATCGATCTTTTCCATCCTGGTCCGTGGAAGAGCTGCAACGATCTCAACCGTTATAGGAACACTCCACCGATTCAACCTCTCCATTGCATATTCAATGAGTTTGCGTTCCACCTCAGTCGGATCCATCTTCTGTTTCAATGTAACATACAGCTTGATTCTGGTATCATGTCCCCAGGGAATACCGATTGCACAAACCTCCCGCACATCAGGATGCGTCTGCATAACCTCTTCGATCATCATCGGGTACACATTGTATCCGTTCACCTTCACCATACGTTTGTACCGTGAACGGAAACAAATATTACCACTTGGTGCGATTATCACAACATCTCCTGTGTGCAACCAGAGTAATCCATCCTCGTGTCGTCTGAGAACTGCAGCAGTTGCCTCCAGATTGCGATAATAACCAGTCATCATCGCATCACTCAAGAGACACAACTCTCCTTCCACGCCGTCTGGCAGAACATTTGTAGTTCCAGGCTCAACCGTACAGACTCTATTTCCTGCCAACGGGATACCAACGCAACCTGTAGAAATCATGTGATATCCATCCATCGTTAACGTACAGACACTGCATGCCTCGGTCAGTCCGTAACCAGGTCGAAATTTTGTCGTACAACCACTCTGCCGGAGAAGGTGGTTGTACCGATTGATCAGACTCTCGCTGATTCTGTCGCCGCCTGCAACAATCGCCTTGACGAACGAAAAATCCTTTTCCGCGAATTCGGAGTACATCCGTTCATACATTGCAGGGACACCGACAATGTATGCTGTCTTTTCCAAAAAAATTGTGCGGGCACACTCTTTCGCATCAAACTTCGGCAAAAGAGCAACCTTCATACCTGCGGAAAGCGGTGTATGGACTGTAACAACAAGACCGAATGCATGGAACATTGGGAGAATTGCCAGAAATCCGTCACCAACACGAATGTCTTCACCGACGACGCCAACAACGAGCTGGATTGCAACCGAGTTTATCGCAAAGTTTGAGAGCATTACACCTTTGGTCGCTCCGGTCGTACCACCAGTGTACATAATTGCTGCAGTGTCGTTTGGAATACCCACCATCTCCAAAACACCAGATACAGAAACTGAGCCGTGCCCATCTTTCATGAGATCATCCCACTCCGTGATCTTTCGGACATTTTTGCCGTTGCGACATTTTCTGACTGCACAGCGGTGCACCCATCTCATGAGATGGCCATTCAAAGTTTTTGGGAAGTAGGCAGATGTTTTGCACCGAATAATCTCCACATCTAATCCCGAACAGGCAGCCTCGTTGATCTCGCAGGTCATTACGTACTTACTTTCAGTCAGATCCACCGCATATCCGATCTCACTGCTGGTTGACAATGGATGTACCATGTTGCAGACTGCACCGATCATATTGACTGCATAAACTGCAATTACACACTGGGGAATATTAGGAAGAAAAATAGTAACAAAGTCTCCGCTTTTAACTCCATGAACGCGAAGACCTGCAGCGCATGCATGAACCTCTTCAAGAAGTTTACCATAGCTGATATGATTTCCATAATAGGCGAGAGCAGGACGTTCATTTCCAGCCAGAGTCGCCCCATATCTGAGCATAGAATACAGGGTTTGTTTCGCAGATTCAGGGTAAGTTATTACTGACAAGTGTGATACCCCTCAAAAAGATTCAGTCTGCCGTTTTCACTCATGTAGTTTTCTCATTAACCTGTTTATCAAACAAATAATTAAAATTATTCATGATGTGTTTTTGTGCTTTGTTCCAAAAATATTTATTTTGATGCTTTCGATCGAATTTTGATATGGTCCAATATCATTGTATAAAAAATTAAATTCTTTAAATATCACAAACATTTGTCTGAATATTAGTACATTCTAAATCATATCTCTATTTTTCATTCGTCTGCAGATATTTTATTCAAGTAATCTCTAATATTTGCATGGGACAGAATTACATGATTGATAATTACATATATAATAGAAGTACATACCAACATTTCTAATATAACATTTGAAACAGTTGAATAAAAAAATATATCGTTGCGTGAAAAATATCAATTCTATCAAAATCACGCGATCGCATCGCCCCAAACAACGCAAATCTGCTTTTCATTGTACTTTTTTAGTTTTCCAAAATAATCGACAATAATCATCAAATAAAATACAGGAGACAAAATAAATGGGATGTTGTTTAAGAGATTTTGAGCAGAATGGGAACAAGTTTTACAATGTATTCGCACAAATTTACAAACACGTCCACTCGTAATGTCGTAATATCGCAATATAGTATATTGACACAACATGGACAACAGGGAAATGCCAACCAACCACCAAAGTGATGATTTGGATAAACCCATCACTCACGATTCTGAATTACGCGACATGGTTGCAAAAATAATGTCAGTAAATCACCAAATCTTTTTTTTATTGAGTCATGAATGTTCACAAAAATTAAGAGATTATTTTAGTTTTTCAGAAATATTTTTTTCCGAGCTAGCCAATGTTTTTGCTTCATCGCGAAGGTGTTTGCGTTCCAAAAGTTTTTTCTTCGAGCGATAATAATTCAGAGGATGGGTGATTTTGTCACATAAATGGTCACGATTAACGCATATGCCATGCGTTAGCATTGTCTGACAAGCGGGAGTTGTGTACTCATGAGTGGTAATCTGATCCACCTGATACAGGGTCATATCTGGATTAAAGTCAGGACTGCGGGCAAAAACACCAACGATCTGCGTTGGTGTCATGCTAATATTATTCAAAAACGTCGTTGTCGCAAATCTACCCGAATGCGAAAGATTAACACCTGCCGCAGCTCCAGCAATCAGAGCTTGAATGCAAGGAGGATATGCCGACTCGTCAATCACCCCAAAATCAGCAAATGTTCTCTCCTGCAATGTTGCCGTGATCTTGTCACACCACGGCATAAGTTCATGCTCCACCGACAGAGGGATGGTTAGCGGTAGTTGAGAATCAAAAAAAAATTTGATACGTTCCCGCAAAAGAATATCCTGTTCATCATCAGATATTGTGACCAGCCCATCATCCACATCGCGGTTGATAAGACGCCACTTGGGTTCACGGATGGTTGAGGTAAGCTCCACATATTTAATCACCGATATTTTTTCCAGATCGAATGTGATGCCAAGTGTCTCACAAACGTGGTTTTTGAGTTTTTCATTTTCCTCGTCATGAATGTAGAAATACACTCGTCTTGCCTCCATGCGTACAAGTCGCTCAATAAGATTGCGATCTTTAACGCAGGAAACAAGAACACGTGCAAGCACATAGGTGGCAATGTCGGCAACAACATCCTGTGACTCAGGATATATCTCTTTACCATCAATTGCGCAGACTATTCGATCGATCGCTGCGTCGAGGTACTTTCGTCCGATGGTTGATGCAGTAAAATCACGTATCTTGATGCCACGTGCAGCAAGAAATTCCTGAGAATCTTTCAAAAAAGGATAGTGGGTTAAATCACGAGGTTCAACGGTGAGACGCATGATTAGTCTGCCCCGATTCTCGGGGCAAGCAAGTAGCCAATCTTACCTTTGCCATCTGCATAGAAAAAGGAAAACTGTACCGGGTGGTCGTTGCCGAGCCGGATCTGCACCCTGTCTGCTCTGTTGATGGATTTACCCATGTCCTTCAGATAATCAAGGGAGAAAAGGGAGCGTGCCGCGGCGCAGGAGGTGTAATAGACATCGTCACCTGCAAGTTCACGTTTGATTCTGTCGCTGTCACCTTCGGCGTCCAGAGTGAAGATCTGAGTCTCTGGATTCACGGATAAGGAGATCTTGTCTGAAACCATTGCAGCAGCCTTAATTGCATCGTAAAACGTAGAACCTACAATTTCAAACGTTGCGGGGAGATCGAGAATCGGCGCACTCGGATCCTTTCGAATGGTCTTTGTATCGAGCAGAGTTATAGAGTATTCATATCCGCTGAAACTGATCTTCAGCTTCTTTCCGGTATCATCGAGTTCAAGTGTAACGGAATCAGTTTTGCCAATCATGCCCATCATTGCGCGGATTTTTTCGATGTCAAGACCAAGTTCTGCAGATTCTGCCGCATAAGTGGAAAATGCGCCAGCTTCAAGATCCAGGGACACCATTGCAACGTTGGAGGGGTCAACCATGATTGTGTGAATGCCATGCTCATCAACATGAAATCTACATTCGTTCACCAGTGCGGTGATAGCATCGATCGTCTCCCGGAAAATATCTGCATCTATTGTTGCTTTTAACATCTGTAATACTCCTTGGCACACCTGAACATGCTAGTGTGACAATCGTTAATAATATTATGCTTATATGCAGTATAAATTAATATCACTGCCGTCACCATCCACAATTTTCTCTTCCTACAAATCCTCCCACTTTCCCTCAGATGAATCTGAAGAACTTGCAGGAAGAGAAAATCGATTCATATATCTATTCCTCAAAATTATTATTATTCAACAGAAATCAAAATACACATATGGCTACAAATTCAATGAGCGACACATGAACATACAATCAGTTTTCTTGCCAGTCTCAGCTGATCAGAAATCTGATTGGACTTACATAGATCAGTATACAAAATCTATGATAACACAATAAGTTAAGAATCGTTTGGACAACATCAAACGCAGAGCATAGCAAACTCGTAAGATTCCGTTACATCGACATAATTTCGTTATTTTTTATTCGAGATTATTTTTGATCATTTTACTCATGCAGACCTAGGAGGCACACCACACATTAATGGCAAAACAGAAAACACAAAAAGTCCCGCAATCATTATTTTTGCCCCAAACAACACAGACTGTTAGAATATGTACTCAATATCCACTCACTGTCTCCACGCCGAATCGCTCACTTCAGCCCTCGACAAACTCTCCTTCCATACAGAACATGTCGAGATCATGAGCGACGGACCACATCTCCTAACCGATACCAAACTCCTCGAATCCTACAATTTTAAGTACAGTATCCACGCCCCTTCCCGAGGCGTCAACATAGCATCCGTCTTGGAACCTATTCGTCGCACTTCCGTTGAAGTTATCACCAACACATTCGCCCTTGCTGCTGAGGTTAATGCCCCTGTGGTGATACACCCTGGCTATTTTGCCTGGGAATACGAGTACGTTCTCGCTGAACAGCATCTTCGCGCCTCTCTTGCCCAGATTCATGCGGAATCCATTCAGTACGGAGTCACATATTTCATAGAAAATATGGGTAATTGGGGCTATTTTTTCATCAAAGAGCCAAAAGACCTCTATTTATTGGATGGAGCACTTTTCTGTCTTGACGTCGGCCACGCAAATGAATGCGGAAATTTCGATACATTCCTGGCAACTTCCTTCGCCCATGTTCACTTGCACGACAATAACGGAAAATACGATAGTCACGAAACAATAGGGAAAGGAAATATCAACTTCGACAAAGTTTTGAAACGTGTTCGTGAGAACAACATTAAAATACCCGTAATCGAGGTGAAATCGTTTGAAGGCACAATAAAAACACTTGACATTCTAACGAAACACTACGGAGTATAAGCATAAAACATCCGGTATGAGAACAAAACCACATAATTTTCTTGACATGTGTTTCAATAGCTATTTAAATGATTAAATTCTTTGTTTTTAATAACATGGAGAAAAGCAATGCAATATCCCATGTATTTGATAGCTTTTATTTCCCGCAAATAGACATTTTGGTCACCAGTTTCTGCTTTTCCAAGATGAGATTGTATCTGTTGCGGTTCATCATCAGTTCCGATCAGGACACATATTCGCGGTATGCAAATTTTGGACGAAAAAGGAGGTTGACAGGACATGTAAACAAATTTCTGTTTGCACATTCATTTATTAAATCGTCGCATCTTCGTCTACAAAAATTTCGTCAAAACGCATGAAATGAATTGAAATTTCTTTTCAAAATATTTTTTCATCTTGACACAGAATTACCCAGTCATAGTGACGTCACAACGTTTCCCATGACCGATGTCAATCACTTTGAAAATGAAGTTGGCCGCGTGTACCTCCAATATCTCCCAGTTACAATACGGCATGTTGACGCAACCTGAACGACAGAAAAATGCAAACTAACCAATAGAACAGTGATCCGGATGATTGTTTGTATTTGGCTGGATCATATAGAGTGCCTTGCACTAATCTACCAGTACCTGTTATCACAGTTCATCCAAAAAACCAACTCAACGCCCATTATAGCATAGTAGTACAAGAGTGACAAAAATTATGATTGCATCAGTTCCCCGCAAAGTTGTGAAACAAACCAATTTATCTGCAAATACTCATTGGATCCAGCACAAATCGAGAGATCGGCATCAGAAAGCAGCAGTGCAGTATCAGGGGTCAAAACATCATGAAGCTCCTGGCGGATAAGACCGAGAACTGCTGAACCTGAAAGGCCATACTCGATCATCAGATTTTCTACTATCTTCCGTGCATTATCCTCATCGCCGCGTTGGCAGGCGATGACAACAGCACGTGCTAGAGTTCCAGTCTTCGTATCGGACAATTCGGCAAGATTGGCAACGCCGTGTAACACCATCAACTCCAACCAGACCAGGGCAAGACGGAGGTCACCGTTCGAACAGAAAATTAGCATATCCAGGTTTTCCTCGGAAATTGTGCCTAACACACCTTCGCAAACCAGAATGTCCAGTAATCGTTTTCGCATCAAGTCGTAATCTATCGGCAGGAAGGAGAGTGGAACGCAACGAGAACGAATCGGGGCGATGATGGAACTAACGGAATTTACCACAAAAATAAATCTGCAGGTACGGCTGTGTTTCTCCATGATCCGGCGCAAAGCTGCCTGGGCATCTTTGGACAAATCATCAGCACCGTCAAAAACGATCAGTCGAAATTCAGCAGATAGAGGTTTGAGCGAGGCATGCCATTTTACGATATATTTGAAATTCGCAAGAATTGATTTGTCCTTCTGATAGAGAGTAGCAAATCGATCATTTTCGGAGAAATAAGCGTGTCCCTGGGAAAACATCGTGGAAACTGGAAAAATTGTGGTGTTTTCTTCAGCAAATTCTTGGTAAAATTCTCTCGAAAATGCATCAAGACATGTAGATTTTCCACAACCGGATCTTCCGATGATCATGAGATGCGGGAGGTTAAAATTTGCCGCGTAGGATTTCAGCTGGAGAACGGATGGTTCCTGTCCGAGGATTTTGTCGAAAGTCTTCGGGCGGTATTTTTCAGTCCAGAGCATGTGCAAGATTCTCCAAAATGGCATCAACAGCTCCTTTGAGATAGTAATCTCCGTCAAAGGATGCAGGCATTTTCGGGATTTTTCCCGTTGTTTTGATCCTCCTACACTCTGCGGTGATGTTTGGGAGAGCGCGGGTGACTTCATCGATGATTGGAATAGTAGCTGTTTTGGAAGTACGATCAAGGGGATTGAGGTCAATGGTGATGACAATCTTTCCCATAGCAACCAACGCTTCGCAGCGATCACCATCCTCTAGAGGGACCAAGATGACATCAGCCGAGCCAATACCATTTGGGCGGCAAAGACCGCGATCGTGCGGAAGTGGGATACATCGTTCGACCGGGCCGCATGAGACGATAACACCTGCTTTTTCCAAAATCGTGATTATTTTTTCGATGCGTTCTTCAGTGCGGTGGAAGAGGTTGATCTCTACTTCGCAGTTTGTGACTTTCTGAAGTTCGGCAATCTCTTCTGTTGCGAGGATTGCGGTGTTGCCGTTGACAGAAAACACAGGATGTGACGCAGCAAGAAAAACACAGGCAGCAAGTTTTTCTGCCTCAAGAGCTGTTTTAAGAGTTTTTTCTCCGACCAGGTAGTCGAAAGCTTCACCACGTCCGTGGGATGTGAGTCCTTCCATGGAGACAACACCTGCGAGAGCGTAGTCTGCAAGCCGTTTTCTGGTGACGAGCGATTTATATCTTGGGTGGTTTAGAGGGATGTCCGACATATTAAATTTTCAGTAGCATTGGGCCATGAGGGCAGATTTTCAGTGGAACGGTTCTCCCGAATTTGGCAAGGATATTACGAGCATCTCTGCCTGCGGCAAATACACCACAGCCGAGCATTGTCATACTTGCTTGGATTCCGGCGTCGTCGCAGGCAGTGAGAATTGGACGAATTTTGTTCGGAATAAGATCGCTTGCTTCGGCAAACTTCCGGGAGTTTTGCATGAACTCCCGGAGGTTTTTCGGGGTAAGGTTTGGAAACGCAGCAGAAACTTTCCTCATCTGTTCAGATGAATTGATGACATCGGATGTGAATATAGATCCGAGGGTGACGGTACAAAGATCAACGTTCGAAAATATTCGCGTCGCAACACCTGCTATACCAGAGGCGGTGCGGACGACAAGCCCGCCTCCAACCGCAGCAGCAACGTCACCAAGACCAGTGTTGTGGGATACCTCGAAGATGTGAGCACGTTCGGCAATGTCACGTTCCGTGAGATTGAGGTCAAATACAGTGTTTGCAGCGGTAAGAGTAGCGAGGATTGCAGCGGCACTCATACCGAATCCCGCACCAATGGGGAGATCCGCAACCGTTGCGACAGTGGCAGAGACGCCGATATCATTAAGGAGTTCTTCGAGGAGAACGGAGCCATAGCGAATCAGTGGATTTCCAGAGGGGGAATGATCCATAATGACAACCGAGGTGCGGTCCGCAGATCGGATGGTAGCAGTAACACCGTGGTCAATAACAAGACCTGCGCCACAGCTACCAGTGGTAGAGAGAGTGTCGCCGTCAATGCGCCGGAAGTACCCGGAAATGTGGCCAGGGGCAAATGCTACAGCAGTTCGTTCCATAGTTCACGTGCAATTTCGGTTTTTGTTCCTGAAACTATTCTGTTACCAGATTTATTCATAAGCAGGTACTCGCCTACAGACGCACCCATAACAACCGAATGATTCGCTGCGACAAGAACGATATCATTCTCTTTGAGAAGTTTTTTTGCCTCGATTTCTGCGTTTTCACCGAGTTTAAATCCGACAATTTTGATTCCCTTTCCGAAGAGGCGACTGATGAGCTTTGGTAAAGGATGAAGAGAAATAGTGCAAGGATTACCACTCTGAATTTTTCCAGATAATCGTAACGGCGCGAAGTCCGAGATTGCAGCGGCGCTGAGATAAATGTTTGGCTTGTGTTCTTCTACCTCACGCAAGATCGCATCATGCATTTGTTGGGCAGAGCTGATGTTGATGTTTCGAACACACGGAACTGTACCGTGCGCGACTATGTTGGAAACTACGGTGACATCTGCCCCGAGACGGAACGCTTCTAGAGCAAGAGCCCTTCCCATTGTTCCACTGGATCGAGTGGTGAGGACGCGGACATCATCGAGTTCTTCGCGGCAGGAGCCGCTGGTGATGAGGACGCGTTTTCCGACAAGCGGACGCTGTGAGAGAGCACGTTCAACATAGAGGCATATCTCTTCAATGTCAGCAATTTTTGCCTTTTTTTCTTCTAATCGAGGGGGAATAATGATGACATGCATGGCGCGAAGAGTTTCGAGATTTTTGATAACAGCTGGGTGGCGGTACATCGATTCATGCATGGCTGGTACTATAGCGACTGGCATTCCTCGACCGAGCGCAGTAGTAGCAAAGGTGGTTACAATGGTGTCGTCAATACCACAGGCGATTTTGCCAATGGTGTTTGCTGTTGCAGGCGCGATTAAAAGGAGATCGGCAAGCCCTCCTTCACCGCAGTACAGGATGTGTTCGACCATGCCTGTTATTTTAGTAAGGGCAGGTTCAGCACAGGCGTAGGAAAGAGAATTTTCGTGAATGATGCCACTTGCTGCTGGACTGAGGATGCCCGTGACTGCGGCACCACGGCGCCGCAATTCGTTGGCAAGTTTGATCGTCTCAACAGCTGCAATACTTCCAGTTACGGCAAGTACGATGCGTTTGTGTCCAAGCGTCCGGTTCATTTGAGTTCTACATCCCATACGCAGTGCCATGTGTGGTTTGCGTATTTTTTCACTCTATGTTCGCTGAGAGAATATCTAAAATCTGCTCCTTGTAAGATATCTTCAATATCTTTGGTACGATTGCCAATGCCATGAACATGGAGGAAGGTGCCGGATTCTGCATGGGAAAGAGCTGTTGTAAAAAAGTCCAGAGCGTCGAAATGTCCCATGAGGATGCGATCGTAAGGTCCGTCAAGATGGGTTGTGCAGTCACCGCAGTCAATGGTGATGACATCGGCAACGCCATTTGTTTCAGTATTTTTTCGGAGATATGCGCAGGAAACAGGATTGATCTCCATTGCGTGGACGCGTGCTCCGGCAATTGCAGCGGATAGGGTGAAATAACCGATGCCGGCGAACATGTCTGCAACAGTTTCTCCTGGACGTATGAGAGATCTGATTCGTTGTTTTTCGACGCGATTTCCTTGTGAAAACATGATTTTTGCAGGATTAATAGTGTAAATTATGCCAATTTCACGGAATGTGACATCGTGAGGAATTCCGTAGAGAATGGAAACGTCAGGTAGTCGCATGACACCATCATGATGATTGAGATGGAGGATGCAGGCTGGATGTTTCCATGCAATGAGATTTTGGAGTTGGCTTTTTGTCGGAACAGCACCATGCAAGAGAAGAGTATCGCCAAGTTGCTGATAACCAGGGCCTGTGTAGGGTTTTCGTTCAGGAAGATCAAGATCGAAAGAGAAACCAACCCTGACTGGAACGTAGGCATACTCGCCATGGCAATAAGGTCTGCGAGTCTGATCAACCCATGGTTCAGACCCGAGTTTCGGTAGCCGATTCATCGATATTTTGCGTATTTTCATCAATTTTACCTGTGATTATGATGGTATCGTGATCGCGGACGACAAGAATAGTGTCTCCGGCGTCAGCTTTTATCCATGCGTAATCTGGAATTTCGCTGATTTCTTGAGTCACAGGGTCGAGAATTCCAAGAACGCCTGCATCGCGGTACACGACGGGGATTGGTTCTGCTGAGTGGATGTTCGCAATGAAGACGTCACTGTCTTTTTCCCGGAAATTGTGGGACTGATCAGTTGCAAGGTCATGAACAAAGAGCATATCTTTGATCTGGCGGAAAATGTGGAAATAACCATGACCATGCTTGATGATGTCCCCGCAGGAAAAACGAGGGAGACGAATAGAGTAAGTAACGCGGTAGAGTTTGATACCAGCTTTTTCACCGACGAGTTTGGGATGGGTGGTGAAGGATCCACCGAGTGCTCCGCAGATGTCATGGGAGATTACGCTACCTATAGTATGGGAACTGAAGATAATGTCGATACCGTCCTTTTGTTCGTCGATGTCAGAGACAAACGATAGACGATCGCCAGCAGTTTGTAGCCTATTTTCTACCTGATATGCGATTTCTGCTGCACGATTGAGTTCGAAGGATGTTGGTTTTCTACCGGTTGCACGTACCTGAATGACACCTTCGTAGTAACCCCCAGAAATTCGGCAACAGCGGTTGCATTGTTCGCGTACCCAGACGATTTTGACTTTTTGGGAAATGTCGAAAGGAACGTCGTAAAGGGTGCCGGATACAAAAACGGTTGCAATGGAACGATTCGCACTGATATCAACGATATGGATGTTTTTCTGGATGTTCTTGACGTCGTTGTGGATAGACATTGCAGAATTTATGAGGTTATAGGCGAGTTCGTCGCGCTTGACGAGGCAATCACTCCAGATGCCAGCGGTTTTGATGGAGCCACAATTAGGACAGCAGATACATTCAACGCGAGGCAGAATGGTAACGCAAACTATGTCTTTAACGCGGCAATTCCCACATAATTCTCCATTTTTGCTAAAAACTCCACATTTTGGGCAGAAACCTGAGGTGAGAGTCATGATCAGAGTCCGTAGATCTGGGCATGGGGTATGTCGCCTATCATGATACAAGATTTTTTATCGATAAATCCGGAGGAAATAGCAAGATTGCAGACGCGTTTTCCGATGAGATTAGCGCTGATTGAGGAGGAGATAGCGGCAATGACCTCAGAATCACTCGCGATAATATCACCATAAAAACTGTGGTCTATGATGATGTCACAGGTGGAGCACGTAATGGTGGTGTTAAGGAGCTCGCGATCGCAGACGGCAATAATTTTACCATGACCAAGAACATTGTGTATTTTGAGATACATTTGCAAAAGTAATATTGGATGCGGTGGGTAATATACATCAGCCTTGTGATGATTTTTTGAGGAAGATATGCTCTTTTCTGTTGATTGCAACCTAAAATGAATTTTTGGAGGTAAATTATTTGGATCTGAGTCTTCTGATCGATGAGTCCATGATGAGTATTTTCATTTGAAATCTGGTGATTTCATTCATCCACCTCGTGGGATGCCTCATTCGATGAAATGCTCACTGAGTGTTTAGAAGCTTGCGAGACATACAAGTTGTAGTTCTATTTTTATCTTGGGATAGTAATTGTAAAACACGCGATCCATCACGTTCTTCTGAAAGAAAGCTTGATCGAACCTGATCCTCGAAGAAGGGTTCACCGTCTTTACCAGGATGTATTACGAACATGGTGAAAATCATCCATTTGCCCATATGAACTCGTACTAAAACAAACACGAACAAATGCAATAGAAAGTAAAAAATAGATTTGCGTCGTTTTTGATGATGTGGGTTGTGTGATAATTACAGGAGGGATTTTCCTATGAAACAGCAGAGTTTTTGATCCAATGTGAATGCTGCAAGAAAAATTTATGAAAAAGACAAGTATATTATCGATCGCGGAACAAAGTTCTGTGTGAATACCAAAGACTACCCAGGAAATACAGAATATGCATTCGAGAGAGCCAGCTGAGAAAAGGAAATTGACCACATATTTTTCAGAGTAAAATGTTCACAAACAAACGGAAAAATGGAGAGATTGTTCAGAATGTACAAACAATTCATACCATAATTTGAAACAATTGAAGAACTTATTTTCAGATCTAATGAGGTTACATCACATTAATGCCCTGATGATGAGAATGAATGATCGAAATAACCAAAAGAAACATTTAAATATTTTTGTATAGGAATCAAGAATACACCATGAACGATAGTGACTATTCATATAACAAACAGATTTTGGAAGAAACAGCACAAATAAAATTAACCATCTAAATCCTTTTGTAGCATCACAAAAGATGAAAATCTCTGTGACACGGAGAAGATATTTCATTAATTTTTTTCAGAAAAATGTTTTAGAGAATGCGACACCACACTGTTCTTTGAAATCTCATCTGTTCTATGCAATCCCAAAAAACGATGAACAAACCACAAACATGCGATTCGTGATACTCCAAGTAAAACCACACTTATCACTTGCCAAACCTTCGCACATTTTTCCTTCGATGGATTTAATATTCTCATAACGAAACGTTGTAACCACGAGTGATCGCTGTTCTATGATAATCTTGGATAAGAGGAGGCAGACTTTATGAAATTTGGTACGCTCACCGACGTGGAAACGCGCGGAAAAACCGTTCTTGTTCGCCTTGATTTAAATTCGCCGATTGATCCATTGACTAATACCATCCTCGACGACAAACGGTTCAGGGAACACATTCCAACCATTCAGGCGCTGGAAGAGGCGAAGATCGTGGTGCTTGCCCATCAGAGTCGTCCGGGAAAAGAGGATTTCACAACGCTAGAAGCCCATGCCGATCTGTTGGAACGTCTGCTCGGAATGTCGGTTACCTATGTGGACGACATCTTCGGCCG
>JAIRRQ010000119.1 GCA_031255895.1 Methanocalculaceae archaeon | reverse complement strand
TTCGAGCAAATATCCGTGCATTGTCCGCAGAAGACACAGTTTGCGACATAAATCCGGATCCGTTTTTCCATCTTCATATTCTCAATAATGTTTCCTTCCACGTTAGTTCCGCTGTTTGTCGTTGGAAGATGGGCAACCTGTTCAATTGCATGCGCCGGACAAACCTTAAGACATAGACCACATCCGTTGCAGATGTTCCTATCATACGCGATTTTTCCACGAAAAGCGGGTGGAGTTGCTATTGGTGGAATAATCTCCGCTTTTCCATCCGCAACTGACTCAAAAAATTCTGCGAGAGATTTAGGTAGATGAACAGCAGGGAATAGATTTGTCACTGGTTTTTTCATCGACTGCATCAAAATTTCCTTGATCATTGGAAGTCCAGCCATCTCAGATCATCTCACAGAAGAACGCATCAACCATCATCAGAATCATTGCTATGGCACCGAGACCACCGAGCACCAGCCAGTACAGGCCGACAATCTGCGTAATTCTGAATCGAGCCATTGTTGTCCTGATAATCGTTACGGACACAGTCATCACAAACAGTACCTTCAAAGCAAAGATGATTGTATCAGTAATCCATGCTATGATACCTGAAATACCGAAAAATTGCGAAAGATTCCACGGCAACAGTAATATAATACCGAACGTAGATATGGCCACCATCTTCACCGCCTGCGACAACATGAAGAGGCCAAGATTCCGGCCAGAATACTCCACGAGAATACCTCCCGCAAGCTCAGTCTCTGCCTCTGGTGAATCGAACGGAATCTTCGACAACTCACCCGGTAGAACCCAGGCCATCATCACGAGGAGAATGAAAAGTGCAATGATTCCAAGTGGACCAACAACACTCCAGACCGGATTTTGCATCAGCGTTAGAATCGAAAATGGCTCGTGGATTCCTGCTATCATCAGCCTCCAAACAATTGCGATCACTGCAATTGTTAGCGGCAGCTCGTACGCGATCATCGAAACCATCTCACGTTGGGCACCTATCGTCGCATACGGCGATCCGGACGCAAAACCTCCGATGATCAGTGCGAGCGAGGGGATGGTTAACAAATACAGAATTAGAATTACATCTCCAAATTCACCAAGAACAGGTGCAAAGCTGCCGAACGGGAGATATAGAAGAATTGTAATCGCGGATGCTAACGCAACGATTGGCATAGTATTAAACAAACAAGGAATGGCATTCGCAGGAATAATGCTTTGCTTCGCAAGCAGTTTTTGCACATCCGTAAACGGCTGAAGGAGTGGGGGGCCAACACGTGCCTGCATCCTGGCAACAATCCGGCGATCAATTCCAGAGAGGATCAGACCGAATGCAATTGCAAAGATCGCGAGAAAAATTGTCCCCACGACAGCCAATAGAATTTGGTTCATTTTTGCATCCTTCGTGTTTTTTCATATGACATTTTCGTTAGCTCCTCTTTGGTGAAGATCTTTGTCTTCCCGGCACCCACATCTGTCACAGCAACGCGATCGGTACACGAAATACACGGATCAATCGAAGCCACGATGATCGGAATGTCTGCAAGTTGTGCCCCCTTCAGAATCAAAGGCCATACGTGCAGATTACTGTAGGAGGATGCTTTCACTTTCCAGGCGATTGGCGCATCAGCCTTATCCATTGCGACGTAATGCAGACACTCACCGCGTGGGGCTTCATGACGACCGACAGCTTCACCCTCTGTCTTTTTGCAGGCTGCAAGAATCTTTGCAACCTTTTCTTCCCATAGAATAGGACCTGTAGGGAGGTTTGTCAGACATTCCTCGATGATTTCAATTGACTGGGCAATCTCAAAGATGCGGACAACGATTCTGTCATACGTATCACCGTTCACATCATGCCCGTAGACTGTGGGAACGATCGGTTTCAAATTCAGATCACCGTAGGCCGCATATGGATAATCCACCCGGAGATCTGCAATGCATCCAGAAGCCCGTGCTGTAGGCCCAACCGTTGAATAGGCCATTGCATCCTCAAATGAAAGTATGCCAATTCCCTTGCAACGGGAGTTAATCACTGTATCTTCGAGGAATAACTCCTTCAACTTTCCAAACAATCCCTTGTAGTTGTCGAGACACTTGCGAATCTGCTCAGTGCAAACTTCCGCAATATCGCGACGAACACCACCAATCTGGATGATATCGTAGCTCACACGGTTGCCGGTGATGCACTCGATAACATCCATTACCTCTTCGCGAACACGCCACGTTAAATAGAACAACGTATCAAACCCGAGTTCATGTGCAGCAACTCCTGCCCAGAGTAGATGGGATTGGATGCGTTCAAACTCTGCAATGATCGTTCGGATGTAGTCTGCCCGTTCTGGGACCGCAATGTCTGCAATCTGCTCAACTGCCCGTGCAAACGCAAGTGAGTGTGTCACGCCGCAGATACCGCAGATTCTATCCGTAAGATGGATGATCTGCACTGGATTGCGGGAGAGGCCCATCCACTCGATACCACGATGAGTTTGACCAGGTGTGAATTCCGCTGAGATGACCTCTTCACCGACAACAGTCAGTTCAATGTGAACGGGTTCCTTTAATGCTGGGTGGATCGGGCCAATCGGTACAATGTATGGAGCTTTCTTTGTCATCTACTCCTCACTTCCGTCGAACTGCGTTGGAGGACGTCCACGAGCCCAGAGATCTTTGACCATCGTACCAGGAATCTTTTTATCGTCTTTTCTAAGTGGGTAAATATTGTCCGGGAAGTCTTGTGGCAAGAAAAATTTATGCGTGGCAGGAGCGAGACCATCAATGGTAATTCCCAGATATTCAGTCTTTTCACGTTCCGTGAACTCCGCACCTTCCAGCAGATCTGTAATCGTTGGAAGACGGGCATCAGATTTCGGGACATCCAGCGAAAAAATTATCATGTACTCAGACGCAGAAACTCCGCCGTAGATCGAAAAGATGTACTGTACACGGAGATATGGAGATGTTTCTCCTTTATCATACCCTGCGATGCATGAGAGGTGTGGATACCAGATCTTCATCAACTCTTCAACAGCGGTATGCACTACATCGCGTTGAATCATAATCCAGATATTTGTATTTTCTCGCTTTTCTTTTCCTTCTGCCCGTGTTTGTATACGTGAACTGATCACCGCTGCACCAAGAATTGTGGTGAGTCGGTCAGTGACAGATTCTGGTGAAAGAATTTTATCCGTCATTGTTTGGCACTTCCATGTAATCTCTCAAATTTCGCAATTGCAGTCACTACACCTTGAATGATTGCCTCAGGTCGTGGGGCACAGCCCGGTACATAGACATCCACGGAAATGATCTGATCAACCGGACCCGCGAGGTTGTAGGACGTGGAAAACACCCCCCCCGATTGAGCACAGGTTCCGACTACCATGACAATTTTTGGTTCCGGCATCTGAGCATATA
This sequence comes from Methanocalculaceae archaeon, assembly GCA_031255895.1. GTDB lineage: Archaea > Halobacteriota > Methanomicrobia > Methanomicrobiales > Methanocorpusculaceae > Methanocorpusculum. The sequence continues at coordinate 2,640 of JAIRRQ010000119.1, read as the reverse complement.
TCCGCTGCAGCCGATCTACCATTTGATTGGTAACAGGACCTGTCACGAGAAGAACGTCTGCATGGCGTGGAGAACCAACCAGCTTGACGCCAAATCGTTCAGGATCGTACCTCGGCGTGAGTGATGCTACAATTTCAATATCACAGCCATTACATGACCCGCTGTTGAAATGGAATACCCACAGGGATCGGTTGAACGATGTTGTCAGCTTCATACAAGAATCACCACCATAAATAAAACGACAACACCAATTAGGAACCATGAGATGTAGTCGCTCACGATTCCCGAATGCAACGGAATCAGGTGATCATAGTACACCGACAGCGCTTTCGTGAATCCCCAGTACATGTTGCCAGCACGGATGTGGATAGCTTCCTTCTCAGGTTCATCGTTTCCGGATAAATACGGTGCAGTTTGCCAGATATTTCCCTCGTAGTTCGTTTCACCCAATTTCCAGAGAAGCCAGGAGAAAAAGATGGCAACTACAATTACTATGATCCACATCAGAGGATTCCAGAATCCAAATCCAGTTGCAAGTGTTCCAATCATAATCCACCTCCGAGAATCGAATGGATATACTGCCCCTGATTGAACAATGATTCCGCCACAGGTGTAATTAGCATGTCAACCACGAGATCCGGCACAAAACCGAATGCTATCACGAACATGGCAAGAATTGCCATGCTGGCAAGCATACGTCTCGGAACTTCTCGCACACTCGCATATTCGAGGAGTTCCGGCCCCATAAAGACTGAGTGAAACACCTTCATGAAAGAAGCAAGCGTAAGGATACTCACAACCATCGCAATAATTGCGATGATTGGATTGAATGCAAATGTTGATTCGTAAATCATCAATTTTGAGGCAAATCCATTAAACGGAGGAATACCTGCGATTGCCAAAGCGCCGATTAAGAAGAAGATCATTGTCCACTTCATTTTATGACCGAGGCCCCCCATCTTGTTTAAGTCCCATACACCCGTGCGATAGATGACAGCACCGACTGTGAGGAATAGCAATCCCTTATACATCGCGTGGTTGATGATATGGAAGAGACCTCCTTTCATTGCCATATTGCCGAATGAATCAATTAGGGTGACATCACCAAGCACTGCGAGAGCAACACCTACACCAAGCAGCATATATCCTGTCTGCGAGATTGCATGGTAGGATAATAGTCGTTTAATGTCTTTTTGCGGAATTGCCATCGTAACACCGATAAACATTGAGAGAACACCGAGGATGATCACAATCCAGCCGACGATCACGGACGTAAAAACCCCCCCGTACACAGAAAACAGGATGCGGAACATTCCGTAGAGACCAGCCTGACTTGCGACAATCATCAGAGTCGTCACTCCGGATGGTGCAACCGAGTAGGCATCCGGTGTTGTGAGGTGGAAAGGTACGATTCCTGCTTTCGTTGCAAGTCCCGCGATAAACAACACGAGAGTCAGCAAATTTAGCGTTGTGAGAGATATATTTTGGGATATAATTGCCATATTCAGCGAATTATACTGTGAGTACAACAGACCGATGGCGAATAATATCATCAGACCGCCAACAGTGTTGACGATTAAGTACTTCAGTGCTCCCTCTGCAGCTAGAGCACCGTTACGATGATAGGCTATCAAGGCTGAGGCAGAAATCGAGTTAATTTCAAGAAAAACAAAAAAATTGAACATGTCTCCAGTTGAAACCATGCCAAAGATTCCAGCAACCAGCAGGAGGTAGAGAGCATAGAATTCGGAGAGAGAACTTCTTTTTTGCTGTGATATTGTAAGGTGGAGAATCACCGCAAACGATACAATCGCGGTTGAAACAAGCATGAACGCGCCAAATGCATCGATATTGAAGAGAATACGGAGAGGAATTCCACCAGAGTCTATTGGGATTGCGCTTGTTCCAGGAGCAGCACCAAATACGTACATGACGTACCCATTGATATAAACCTGTGCAGCAAGCAGTTGAGCAACCACGGATGTGGCGAATGATATGAGAATGACCCATGCATCCCGGATCTTCGGCAGGAATCTTCCGAAGATTGGTGTCAGAAATGCACCGAACAGAGGCATTGCTATCAGTAGTGCTGGAAGGTTTGTGAAGAACAGTTCAGCATTCATTCTCTGAGTCTCCGAATTTCATTCGCGTTAATCGTCCCGTACTTTTTGTGGATGAACATCACAAAGACGAGCATCAGAGCTGTTGTTGCAACTCCTATCACGATGTTAGTTAAGGTCAGTGCCTGAACAGTTGGCATTACCATAGTCATGTCCGCAGGTGCACTAGTGAAGATCGGGGCAATGCCATTCTCACGATATCCGAGTGAGACCAAAAAAAGGTTAACTGCTCCTTCCAGGATACCGAGGCCCATGATCATTTTGATCATGTTGCGTTTTAGGAGAATTATCGCAAAGGAGATCCCTATCAAAAGTGCAACTGCGACAAACGAATAGTTCGCAATCATGGAAATTCCTCCATCTGGGCAAAATTTCCAGATTCTTCTTTATCGTTGCAAAGGATATCTTTGAGACCAGAGAGCATGTAGAGCATCACTACAGAAAGCCCTGCGAAAACTTCGATACCCACGGCAAAGTTCATGAGAGGAATGGTTCCGGCAGAGAACATGTCTCCTGCGTT
>JAIRRQ010000107.1 GCA_031255895.1 Methanocalculaceae archaeon | reverse complement strand
GCCTCCGCTGCTCTATCTATGCCTTTTTTCATCTCCTCAAAGTTACGATCAGGTTTGTCAACTATTTTTTTTAACGGCGTATATGGTGCTTCGCGGAATTTCGGCATAAAATCGCTTTCCACACCGTTTCGAATGAGATGGGAGACACCGGGTCCTTTACGGATGAATCCTATTTTTTCCATTTTGACTCCTGTTTTTGTAACCACCGCGATGATCTCATCTGCATACTCAGGAGGTGCTACCACCAAGAGTGAATCGAGGCTCACTCCGAGATAATCGATGCCGAGTTTGTCAAGTAGTGTGAGTATTTTTGGGGCGACAAGTCCACGAAGTGGCGCATCGTCGACGACAACCGTGCATTTTGCGATCTCTGCCATCTCAAAAACATCCCCGCGAAGACCGCCATTCGTTACGTCCGTCATGGTGTGAATGTATGGGAGAATCGGTGAGTTAATCAAGGCTTCGCATGCTTTGAGAAAATGAAGATTGATCGTTTCTTTCACGAGATCCGAGTTGCCAGAGTAGAGGGCTGCGGTTGCAATCGTTCCACCTCCGGAACCTTCCGTCATCAAGAGAACATCGCCAGGCATGGTAGCTTTCCGGGCGGTTACATGGTTTGTGATGCCAACTGCACCTACACAGCCAGTCATCCGACTACCGAGTACCATGTCACCACCGATGCGGAGTGTGGAACCCGCGATGAGTGGAACGTGCAATGCGTCAGAAACGGTGGTGATGCCTGCTGTGTAATCGAACAGCTTTGCCACGTCGCCGTCATCAGCGATGTGAACATCTGATATAAGCCCGATTGGTCGGGCCCCCATCACGTACACGTCGCGAAGCGTTGCCCGTGTTGCATGAAATCCTGCGAGGAACGGATAGTCTGAAAGTCGTGAATGCATGCCGTCAACGGTTGCGATGATATATGATCCGTTTGCCTGCACTACGCCTCCGTCATCCATTTGATCAACGCCAACATTTGCCGAGGTTTTGTCTATGATCTCGGCTATTTTGCGATGTGCGTAAAAATCACCTGAACCACGGGATCCAACGCCGAACTCCCCCATCGTAACTCCTGCGTGTTCATACGTGAGTAGATCATCTGCAAGACCATCGGTTATCTCCACTTCGTTGATGATCGCATGGGCCAATTCTGCGGCGTAGGTTTCCTCAATATCTTTTATTTCAAGAATGCGTTTCTGGAGCTGCCACAAGATATCTTCCTTGGAGGCCCCCTTGTGCAGGCTGCGGCGGACATAGCCCTCAACATCCATATAGATGTTCGCTCCCGCTTGTCACCAAATCATAGTAATAAACTCGTTGAAATGTCACATTAATTCCGTGTTAAACATGAGATGTGACGGAATATAAGTAGAGTGCCTTCGTATCACGCTGTCAACGAATTATATAATAAAGATAGAGATGCCCAGTTGTTGAAATATATATTGAGAAATATTTGTGACAAAAAACACGCTGTCCATTCTAATATTCACTCCATTTTGTCATTATTTTCTTATTTCCTTTATTTTATGTTGTTTTTTATTTTAATCGTTGTATATTTATATGTTCTGTTAAATAATATTTGTTATCAATCGAATATATTTTTACATAATATGTGTGAAATGTTAGACAATAAAGATGGTTGGTTGACAAGGATGCAAGCACTCATCAATTTTTATGGCATATATTCCTGTCATGACTAACTCATACAGAACAAGTGTATTTGCCGCATCAATTGCTGGTTCCGATCCTTCCGCAGGAGCCGGATTACAGATCGATCTCAAGACGATGAATGCCTGTGGTGTATGGGGTATGACAGTTGTTACTGCGCTTACCGCCCAAAATGCGAATCATGTGCGGGGGATTGTGGGGGTTGATCCTGTGTTTGTACAGAGCCAGATCAAAACACTAGAGGAAGATTTTCCGATTTCATGCTATAAGACGGGGATGCTCGGAAATGCCCCAATCGTCCGGGCCGTCGCCAAGGCCTTGCCGGATGCGGTGCCAATTGTGATCGATCCGGTTTTGATCTCAACTCGCGCGTACCGACTGACAGATGATTCAGGGGCAAAAGCGTTGGTGGAAAGACTTATTCCGCGTGCTGCGGTTGTGACACCGAATATTCCGGAGGCGGAAATTCTTTCTGGAATCACGATTATGGATGCAGAGTCGATGGAAGAAGCGGCTTGTTGGTTCCTTGATAGTGGGGCGCGGGCAGTGGTTCTCAAAGGGGGGCACGCAACGTTCCGCAAAGGGGTGGATGTGTTTTTGGATCGAGATGGAACACGACTGCTGTCAGGGAATGTGTATCCTTTTTCAGATGTCCACGGCTCGGGATGCTGTTTTGCATCTGCAATTACGGCATATATTGCTCTCGGGTGTCCTGTTTTTTCGGCGGTGAAGCTGGCAAAGGAGTTTGTGGACATGGCAATCCGGTATGCGGTGGAGTATGCTCCTGGAAGGTTCACGATGAATCCTGGGTGGCGGGAGCATCGGGAGTATATGTTGAAGTTTGTCGTGTGAAATGGACATTATGTCGTGCAACTATAGTGGTGATCATGTTCTGATTATTTCAGATTGGGTGTGATTGATCTCTTTCGGGTATTGGGATTGCATTTCGTGTATCTCAAATCCACTCTTGGAGATATGGCAGTAGTCAGGGATTCGTTTTGATGTTGTGTACAAATTTACAGCTATAATCGAGATCTCTCCAAAATATCCTTTTATTGTGGTCTGTAGTGAAAAATTGCACGTTTTTTGCAATTTTCGTGTGGAATTGAGATATGAACTCTTCGCATTGATACCAAACAACGTCACATCTGATTTTATTGTATTTTATAAATATAATGAGAGATATTTCATGGGGGGTGCAGTTCACTGATCAATGAAATGTTTATATAATCGCCGGATCAGACCAGTTTCCATGTTCTTTTTAAAAAAATTTTCCCTGTGCGGTCTACTAAAAAACACCATCAAATCGGATTTTCTTGACATCTGATTGAATAAGATCTTTCATATCCCTTCGACGTCAATATTTTTTCAATTATGGCAATTCATCCGATTGATTATCGATATGGTACTCCTGAAATGCGCATCATCTGGAGTGAAGAGCATCGTTTTACCTGTCTAGTTCGTGCAGAAATTGCACTCGCCCACGCAGAGGCAGAAGTCGGGATGATCCCCGCAGAGGATGCAAAAATTATCGAACAAAAAGCTCTTTCCGCATCTTTGATGCGTGCAAAGGAGATCGAGGTAGAAATCAACCACGATACCATGGCAATGATCAAAGCAATTTCTGAGGTATGTGGTGATGCCGGACGTTGGATCCACTACGGTGCAACCTCGAATGACATTCTGGATACTGCAACTGGGCTGCAATTGAAGGATGCATTTGATGTGTTGGAAAAAAAACTGATTATCCTTGTCTCAGTTTTGCTGAATCGGGCTGAAATAACAAAGAATCTTGTTTGTGTCTCGAGAACTCACGGTCAACAGGGTGTCCCCACAACTTATGGTCTCCGGTTTGCGATTTGGGCATCGGAAATTTCTCGCCATATCAATCGTCTACGGGAAATTCGTCCACGTGTGGTGGTTGGTCAAATGACGGGTGCTGTCGGTACTATGGCTGCAATGGGAACGAACGGCATCGAAGTACAGTCAGCGATGATGAAGTATCTGGAGATCGGATTGGTTGATGTGTCCTGTCAGGTTATCGCCCGAGATCGATATGCGGAGTACATTTTTATGCTCGCAAATATTGTAACCACTCTGGACAAGATTGGTATTGAAACTCGTTCTCTTCAACGAACTGAGATCGATGAGGTGGAAGAGATGTTCGGAGAGAGGCAGGTTGGTTCTTCGACGATGCCACACAAGAGAAACCCAATCAAGAGTGAGCAGGTTGGTGGTCTTTCTCGGATTGTCCGTGCAATGGTTGAACCGGCATTGCTGAATAACACACTCTGGGACGAGCGAGATTTGACGAATTCTTCTTGTGAAAGAGTCATATTTCCCGAAGCAACGATTCTCTGCGATCACTGTTTGAAGTTGATGACAAATGTTCTGGAAAATTTAGTGATCAAAGAGGAAAACGTCCGTCGGAATCTTCTGATGTTGCATGGCATAAATCTTGCGGAATCTGTGATGATCGAGCTGACCCACCGCGGTATGCCACGGCAGGATGCCCATGAGGTTGTCCGTGAGAGCAGCATGGAAGCGCTTGATCAGGGAAAATCTTTGGCGGAAATTCTTTCAACAAAACAAGGTGTGATCGAGTATGTTTCGGCAGAAGAATGCGAAAATCTCCTAGATCCAAATGCATATACAGGTCTTGCGGAGGTTCAGGTGGATAATTTGATCCGAAAGCTTGTGACCTACTACGTTCCGTAATTTTTTTTTGAAAAATCTGAGATAATTGACGTGTTTATTTCTGGTATGAAGAGGTTAGGCATCATCATGTCTTCGCTGATGAAAATGGGGATGGGGTATTGGAAGTATCAAAAGATGAATTTTGCGTGTGGTTCACGAGTACATAGTGAAAAGTCGCAATTATTTATTTTGTAAACGACTTTTGGAAGAAACTACGTGAATAGTAATCGATCAAATTTTTTTTATGGCATCGCATTTCCCTCTTTTCCCTTAAATTTGATCTGTTCTCAGCTAATTGTATGTTCTCTATCCTTGTCCTCATTCACTGCTTTGTTATTTATTCATCGATGTGGATTGCCTGATGATACTCGAATATTGATTGATGATATGCCTCTGAAATGTCTTTAAAATGACAAGGTACAGCGAATACGTTGGCGTATCTTTCGAAGTTGAGATACATTTGAAAAATGTGGATATTGATCTCAGGAATCTGATTTTGATGCTATTTCCAAAAATTTGAATGTTTCGGTGAAAATTCGGAAAAAAGGGATCGAATGGACACAACGCGCAAGATGCAAGCAGAGACGTATGATATGGATCTGCACAACATATGCGGGATGTCAAACGTCCCTCAATTTTCATTTTCACTCGTATTTAGGAATTGTCTTAGGTTATTTTCGAACATGACGTTTATATCCAGTTACACCTGATCTTTAAGTGATATTTATGTGATGTGTGGTATTTTTGGATGAATTCGTGATTTTTAATCATGTGCGTAAGACAATTGGGGGCGATTGATGGTTCTTTTGGATCTGAATTGACTAATCACGACATCATTGCTGGATGATTTTGTTCATTATCAAGTGTACGCGATGGATCGGCACGGACACTGTCTGTGTGTCAAAAATTGCGATGATATCACGTACCTGGCGATATTCATGAGGAGTTGGAAAAAAAATGAGTACTTGATGCCAAGAATATTTATTTTTGTTGGGTGATATGAGTTTATGGCAAAATATCTATGCATTTTTTGTGCCTATATCTACGATGAAAATCTTGGCGATCCGAAACATGGCGTTCCGATAGGTACAAAATATGATGATATACCCGATACATGGAAATGCCCTCTATGTCTGATTCCGAAGAGTAAACCTGGTCTTTTCAGAAAAATCGAGGATTGATAGGTTTTGAACATCTCAGATGAATGTTGTTTTTGATATTTAGTCTAAATCATTCTTTTTATATCAACACAAGTGTTTCGTTTTCAGGCATCATCCATACTTTCTGCAATTCAACCAACAT
>JAIRRQ010000103.1 GCA_031255895.1 Methanocalculaceae archaeon | reverse complement strand
ATCGTGGTGTCTTGGAATAGTAATTGGATAACATGCGATCCACCTAATTTTTCTGGGGAAAATATGATTGCATCTGAGCTATGGCGAAAATTTCGTCGTCCTGTTTAAATTCGTTATGAATGTGATGGTAACCTCCCTGCTATCTATATGGACTGACATCATAGCAAATACAATAGATACAGGTGAAACAATTTTGTGTTATTTTGGATTATATGAGTCTTATATTCATCACAAAATTGGATTTTTTTCCGTACGACAACCGAGTCTTCGATCCAACTATTGTAAGATGTCTATGAAAAATGCAAGTACATCACTCCGATCTCGGAGACTATTTTTTCATCTGGTCTATTGTGGGTTGCATGAATTGCGTCGAAAGTTCGTTTTGATGGAGCAGCCCGAGTGTTTGAGCGCATTTTTCCAAGTGATTTGAATAATCTCTCTTCTCAGAAATCACAACCTTACAATCCATCGATTTTTCATGATTCCCTTATCGTCTTAGAAATATATCCCAGATTGTTATTGTTTTCACTTGCTGAAATTTCAAAACTTTAAAAACTATTTTTACCTTTATTTTGTAATTTAAGTCGTATTTTGTCTTATTTTTAAATTCAAAAAAATTTTGGAATATTGCGCATAATTGCTATTATGCGCAATTATTATCACCCGTGAGCTCCAACCATCTGATCGAGTGAATGTGCATGGCTCCACCAAAACGAACTTTCCAGATCTGGATTCCTCGTTACCTCAGCAACATTGAGACAAAAAATTACTCGAAAAACACAATTGAAGCCTATGGCAGAATTCTCAGACTCTTTGCTCGGTACAAAACCTACCTTGCCGAACATGAAGGTGACATGCCGAAGAGTACTGGATTTCTCGCAAATCTTGGTATGATTACGGATGTGGATACAGATGCCTATGAAATCAGTGACTTCTTTGTCATGATACGCAACGAACACCATCTCAAATCAGCCAGCCTGCATCAGTACTATTCCTCTCTTAGCTCATTTTACCGACATTTAATAGCTCAAAATGTTGTTGATGCCAATCCTATGAATCATGTTGAACGATCTAAAATCAAAGATCGCGAACTCAAGTATCTTCGGCATAAGGAGGTCATGGTTTTCATTGCCTCTCTCGAAAATTTTCGTAATGCCCTTTTAATAAGAACGATTTATGCAACTGGTATGCGCGTTTCTGAACTATGTAGTCTTTCTGTTGAGCATATCAATTTTGAAGAACAGACCATTCGGGTTCTCGGAAAAGGAGGGAAAATTCGCATTGTCTTCTGTGACCAGAATACTCTTTCCATGATACAATATCATCTTAACGGACGAATCGTAGGTCCTGTCTTTCTTAGTAACCGTGGTCAAGCAATCTCACCTCGAACCGTGCAGCACATTTTCAACCGTTATGCCCCACCAGGCATAACTCCTCATAAAATTCGGCACAGTTACGCAAGTGAACTCTACAAACATTCACACAATCTCCGCGTTGTTCAAGAAAATCTCGGTCACAATTCCATTCAGACTACTGAAATTTATATTCACACAGATTTCGATGAACGCAGAAGGGCGTATCAGGAGTACTTTCCGCTGGCAACTGACTGGAAATGAGCTCCACTTTTTCCATGGATCAATATCATCCACAGATGGAATAAATCACATGATGCTATACCTAATTTTTGTTCCGAATCAGAAGAAAGATAGCTGGATATCACAATACACAACAACGTGGAATTTTTTCGACACTTCTTACTGCTATAGAATTTATGGAAATCTTCACATTTGCTGCTCCAAAATAAAAAAAAGTTCCGATGCAATTTAGATGTATATTCTCGTCCCTGATCAACTTGAACCACTCGTCATCGAAATAATTGCTGCAACCACCTGCATGAAATTTTTTGCCGTGATGCAGGAGATATCCTCATTGATGCTGATGACATATCCACGTTCTGTTTCAATTGCGGAGCATGTGTTTTCTATAGCACCAGTGGATTCTCTTGATGGGAGATGTCAGGTCCCTACTCTCAGATCTATCGATCACTTTCGGTTTACTACCTAACATAACAATTGCTTTTGATGTTCCTATTTATATTATTTGAAAAAATTCACACTTTGTTCGGTAAAAATTTTGCAAATTACGTCAATTTATCATTTATTCCTCGAATGAGAGTTCTACAATTATTTGGATCCGGATGATGCTTGAAATTGCACATGCATAGTTTCTGACCAATATTTTCCCTGCACATTACCATTTTCTAAATTTGATCACACCGCTATTCAGTGCCAAGAACTGTTTCTGAACACTACGAACCAATTTTGATTTTGAGAGCGATACCTGTCAGAAGAAGAAAAAAAGGATTTTCAGGGATAATTTTTTTGAAAAATATTTCTTATTTCATTCTTCCAACATCGCGCGGATTGCTTGACGGACACTCTCCTCTGATGTAATCCCCGGTTCCCATCCCATGGATTTCAGTTTTTCGACAGAGAGTTGCATCATTGGTACGTCGCCAACCCATCCGCGATCGCCACCTGTGAAATTGAAGGAGACGTT
>JAIRRQ010000098.1 GCA_031255895.1 Methanocalculaceae archaeon | reverse complement strand
TTCGTCAATGTCTTTTTTTGAGAGGACAAGTTCCCGTTCAACAACCAGTACCTTTAATTTACTGAAAAATCCTGGTTTCTTTGTATCGATTTCCATCGTTTTTTCTGTGGGAAGAGAGGATGCAGTTTCAACCACGGAAGACGGCAAAACAGGGGAAGGAACTGAAGTTGGCATTGAAGTTGTTATTTCATGCATCTCAACTGATCCCAAGATATCAGTGACAGCGGGGACTTTGAGCAGAGGTGCGTCAGTCTCAACATCGGTTGTCACTAAGGCTGACTCCACACGTTCGCTCAGCATTTTAGTAATATCACCAAGTTTTTTCTTCAGCCCTTCAAACATCATTTATTCATTCCTCCTGAGAGTATAAATTGCCTCTGTTTTTTACCATGAGATTGGCAAATGTCCAATTTTCCCAACATCTCGAAGAGATTCAGTGCCCGTGTGTACTTTTGAATGTGGGACACAAATATCATAGTATCACAAAGATTTTACTGATATTTTATTGCGTGCAATCTTTTTCTGGCATTTTTCGGTAGCAATATCATTCGACGAAAATCGGGTTGCAAACAATTATTATAAATCATATGGAGATGGAAAAATGAATGGCTGCGATGGGGATGCACTCATCATCTACGGCTCGGCTAAGAAAACCAAATGGATAATGATGTTGTAATTACGAAACTGGAGCCGTTGACAAAAGAATTTGGCAATGGCAAAATCAGAGCCGATCAAACATAGGACAGAACAACAATCAAGTATGTACTCACATGCATCCGAGAACCCGACATCTCAATTCAACAAATCATGACTACATCCCTGCAGTACACCGTCGAAACGGATCTGTGTGAAAAACCAGAATACGATGGAGATTTGCTAGTTCATCAGAGTGTTGACTGCATCACAATTCCTACGATCATCATCCGCAAAGCCTCTGCCATAGATAATGATCGTTCCCATATCATCTACGTCATCAAAGGAAATTTCATCCACACAACAAATAAAAACAGGATCAACATCGTGTTAATAATCGCAGCTATCATTAATGAAAAAAGCTTGAATGTCCCCAATATCTATGGAACCAAAAAACATGAAGACATCCGGAGAAATATAACGATACCTCCCAATGATGCTTTTTATCCGACACGTCATATCTGCAATGAGGAGATAAATGAAATGTTTGTGATCATTCTCTACAAAACACCATCCTCAGTAACGACCCCAAAAACACCGCACACTACAGCGAGTCTGACGCGAACAACAGCTACAGAATAATTGAACTTGAAGACATCAACAATGAGGATATGCGGATTTTTCGACGAAGATAGACATCTTCGCGGGAATTTGCATAGAGATCTTCACCTGAACAGAAAATAGCATTTTTTCAAATTCCATAAATCAAAAAAAAGAAATGTTAACGGATTTATTTCTGTACAGAAGCATAAATTTCCTGCATGCGTTGTTCAACCGCCATCATCTGATTCTGCAGTTTTCCAAGAGATTCGGAGAGCCGCTTGCCAGATGCATCCATCTCGGTGATCCGATCACGCAGGAAAGAGATTGCCTCTTCAGTTGATTTCTCGACCGTAACACCTGCACCAATCCCAACAAGCATCTTCCTTGTATCCGCAACTATTGCGCGAACCGATACACCACCGCCGAGACCCAAGAGAGTGGAAACCTCGCCATTTGTATCAGCCAGAGCTACCAGTGCCTCAATAGAGGCAAGAGATTCCGCGCGTGCCGATTCAATAAATCGCAGTTGTTGGGACAGAAGTTCAAACTGTTGAGAATACTCTGTGGCATAGGAACGAAGAGTCTGTACCTCCTGCTCCAGAGTTGCCTGACTTACATTACTCACCATCGATAGCCTTTACAGAATCAATAATAATATATTTGCGCTCAAGTCTGTGCTTGCTACCAATCGTCGCAAGAGTGAATTCCCCTGCAAGACGTTCGTTTGGTGCATCAACTGTCTTTGTATAGGGCTTCATCTGTCCATCATTTTTGAACGTGCCCTTAATTTCAAATTTCGGCATATTTTTTATCACCTCACAGAAATCCAAATACATCTTCAATTCTACCGAGTTCAAAACCCGTGGTAGCATTTCCTGCCAGATAGCCCTTGCTATTCACAAGCAAACCTGTTCCAATCAGACCAGATCCCATGTTCACAGAACCAGTACCGATGGAGACACCTACTGCCGGAAGACTGTTTTCGAGATGATCAAGCTCGTCAGGACTACTTCGAGCCGATAGCAAAACACCAGTGTTTGTGCAGGCACCTACCATACCAACCGTTCCGACACTGCCAAATGACATCGGGATTATCTCGACTTTCAGAAACTCACCAATCATCCTGCACATCTCAGACGACATGTTAGGATGCACAATTGCGAATGAATCATTAGTGAGAATAACATTCCCTGCCGCATTCATCTCTTTTCCCAGAAGCAAGACTTCACCGTACTCCTGCAAAAGTTCGAGTTCAGAATTATGAATGAGACCAGAAACAACAAATCCACGGGAATTGCCCGTAAGAAGAAGACCGATTACGGATGAACCCTGAATAAAAGTAGGTACAGTCTCCACATCAAGAACTTCCTCTATCTTTGTTCTAAACTCATCCGGAGAGTCGATCGGAACAAAAGCAACATCCTCAAAGTCACGGGCGAAGACGCCGATATTCGGATCTCCATTCAGTGACAGGGTACAGTCCATTTATTCCTCAGCGAGTTCTGCCTGGACTTGTCCATCCTCAAATTTCATCGCACGAACACGAATGCGTCTTGGTGGTTTTTGGGATCCACGTGCCCAAACAGCTTCGTTAATGTTTTTGTCGAGTTTGACGTCATCACTCTTCATATGATGTTTGAGGTAGCTGCGGATGTCCTTAATCGCAGCGTTTGCACGCTTGTAGCACGGAACGCGCTTGACATCACGAAGTGGAATAACATACACCAGTTCCTTTTGTGCTTCTACCATTTTTCTCACACCTTCAGAGTGCTGCGTCTCCAGTTGCGTCTGCATGGATGAGACACAACATTACGCTTGGTTTTGATCATGACCCAGGCAGGAACACGGCGGTTCTGCCGAGTTGCCTTTGCAAGACGAATCTTACGAGCTTTAGTAAGTTTGCTCATGGTTAATCACCGTTCTTTTTTCGAATGATCAAAGACTGCTCATGGTTTTTTGGGAAGAGTGGCGCATAATCAATCCCTCTTCGAACCATTTCGGTTCTAATCTCACTTTCGAAGTCACCATTTGGAATCAGTCCCGTTTCACCGTAGGCGATTTCAAAGGATCGTTCGCATAACCGGACAATCTCTTTTTTTCCGATACCAAGCAGAGGCCGCACATAGCTGATCCCGTACTTCATTTCAAGACTTTGCACTTCAGGATTTGTCCGCATTGGGATCCGATCATCACGGCGAGTTCCATCTGCGACAACTTCATACTCCTGCGCAAGGGCATAGAGAGAACGGCGATGGATTTCGTTGATGGCATCCGCAGGATGCCCGTCATCAACAATTCGGTTAACAACCTCATCAAGGAAACCTGGTGCAAAAACCAGCTTTTTCCACGGGAAACCGGTCGCCTTTGCCGCCGCCTCAATTGAAGGGATTGCATGGTTTGAATTGAATACGAATGTTATCAATTCCACCTCATAATCCCGTGCGAGCAGAACTGCAGCAAGCGTACTATCTTTGCCACCACTATAGAGCACACCTGCTTTCATCCAATCCTACGGATATTGAATTCCTTCTTTTGCGGCACAATCTGCGAAAGCAATTGTTTGAGTTGGTCATCGGTAATTTTCTGACGCAGGCGCCCTGACTGGGCAAGAGCGAAAATTTGCTGCTCGACTGCGGCGGCAAAGTCAGGTTTAGTCAGTTTGATAGTATTCAGTCGCTCACGGGCTTCAGGTTCCATCGCTTGCATGAGAATAGACTGAATTTGTGCCTGCACCTGCTGCTGATGCCGAATCTGTTCCTGTTCGGTTATCTGCTGCTGTTGGAGCTGCATCATGCGCTGCCGGCGAATTGCTTCGAGTTCATCGTCTCCCATTTCTGGTCACCGTTGTGTATTGTCAGATGTTCTTTTTTAGTACTTCGCAAGCCCAGGAACTTCCTTGACTGCTTCTTTCCTTAAGGAATAGGCGATATTGTCGAGGAACTTGCGACCTTGTGCGGACACACGGCGACCGCCAGTAACTTTTTCGATGTGACCGGCAGCCTCAAGCTGCTGCATCACTTTTCGTGCAATACTGCCGCTTCCTTTTCTGAAATGGGATGGTTTGGAACCGCGATCCTGCATACCTCCGTAAACAGAGCGCATACGCTCGACTCCAATCGGACCGTCAACATAGATACGACGCAGCACTGCTGCGGAACGGACGTACCACCAGTCTGGATTTTCCGGCGGCATCTGCTTGTGTACTCCTGTCTTCACGTACTCAGACCACGTGGGTGCTTTGATTTTCGACTCGTTTTTGAGCTCCTCAGCAACCTTTGCGATGAGTGTATTGGCAGGGATGTCAAATACTGTAGTCATAGACTTCTCTTCACTGTAAGTCCGTGCCTTTCGGCACGATTTGGTCGCATGAAA
>JAIRRQ010000045.1 GCA_031255895.1 Methanocalculaceae archaeon | reverse complement strand
TTGTGATGATGACTGGGAAGATTTACTTTCATTGACAGGTTGAGATGAATGTTATCAGGCAATCACATAGTCTTCGGAGACATGACATAGAATCCTTCACAGAAGAAAGTGTCATTTTTTTCAGGAACTGAACGAGAGTGTTCTGGCATGTTTTACCAAGAATTATTTTTTTGATTGATTACATATCATTTAGAGTTTTTCTTGATTTTATCCGATTTTTTGGACATTTTAATGAAATTTTGTGAAAAATTGATGGGATTTTCTTTTATGGATATTTTTTCATGTGTAAGTAAAATGGGTCGTCTGTTTACGGGGATTTCCCGAAAAGTTTGATGTGTTGTCGTACATTGAACTTTTGATAATGGGTCATTTCTATCTTTTTGTTCCGATTCTTTTATTATTCTTCTATCTAAAAATACATTTATTATCCTATCCCTCCAAAACATAAACAATTCTCACAAAAAATTGTGATGCAGTATGGTAGGAAAAAAGGTTATCATCACCGGTGTACCCGGAGTCGGAAAAACAACGGTAATTAACACCGCAATGAAAAAAATCGCTATGGAAGGTGTTCCTTACCAGAACATCAATTTCGGTAATTTTATGTTTGAAGTTGCTGCTGCGGAAGGTCTGGTCCAAGATCGCGATCAGATGAGAAAACTTGACCGTCACGTTCAAAAACGCCTTCAGAAACTTGCTGCAGAAAAAATTTCCACAATTGATGGCAATGTCATCATTGATACTCATACTTCCGTCAAGACGCAGAATGGATTTCTTGCAGGTCTTCCCGAGTGGGTTATTACTGCGATCATGCCAGATGTTCTTGTTCTTGTCGAAACTGATAATGATCAGATTCTCATTCGCAGACTTTCTGACAAAAGTCGTGTTCGAGACATGGAAAGTTCCAAATTCATTGCTGAACATCAGGTACTGAACCGTGCCTTTGCTGCATCCTATGCAATGCTTACCGGATGTACTGTGAAAATCGTTGTCAACGCTGACTTTCTTCTTGACAAAGCAGTTGAGGAGCTCTCCGCAATTCTGAGGTAACATCGCATGGTAATCGGTAAAAAGTACGGAATGTACATCGCGCTTGCTGTAGTGTTCGGTATGATGCTTCTCTATGGTTGGCCCGAAGCGCGTGCGTTCATATCGGGCATTGTAGACATCATTATCGGTCCTTTTGTCGCTCTTGGTCTGCCGTTTTTCGCACTTGTCTTAATCCTCGCAACCCTTACGGGTCTGTACTCCTCTTTGATTCAAAAATACACCATCGATTATGATAGAATGCGGGAAAATCAGGTGAAATTCAGAGAATTCAACGTCTTGTTTCGTGAAGCCCAGCTCTCAGGAGATGAAAAAGCTATCAAAAAAATGCAGACACGCCAACAAGCAATGATGGTCGAACAGATGGAAATGAGCCAGCAGCAATTCAAGCCCATGGCCTACATCCTTGTGCTGACTGTCCCCATCTTCTTCTGGTTGATTGAACACATTCCACAGAACATCGATCTTACCATGGCAAATGCCAATCTCAGCAATGCGATCATCCTCCCGTTTTCAGGACTTTCCTGTTATTTTGATGTCTATTTTGGATTCTTCCCGCTCTGGATTCTCTGGTACATGCTTTGTTCTCTTACTGTCAGTCAGGTTATCAGAAAAACCCTCAATATCGGAGGTCTGTAGTCGATGCGGATTACGATCAGCGGATCACCCGGTTCGGGGACTACCTCCCTTGGTAAAGAACTTGCTTCAAGACACAATCTCCAGTACCTCTCTGCAGGAGAGGTTTTTCGCAATCTCGCCAAGGAACATGGAATGGATCTCGTCGCTTTTGGCAAAATTGCTGAAGAAAATCCCGAAATCGATCTCAAAATTGACGCCAGACAAAAAGAGATTGGTGAGACCAGCGATAATATCATCCTGGAAGGCCGTCTTGCTGGATGGATGGTGGAAAACGCTGATCTGAAAATTTTTCTTTACGCATCTCCTGATTGCCGTACTGAACGCATTGCCCAACGAGAAAATCTCACTCCTGATGAGGCCTGTGCCGTTACCATAGCCCGCGAGGCTTGCGAGGCAGCACGCTATATGGAGTACTATGAGATCGACATTGCTGATACTTCGCCGTACGATATCGTCATTAATTCTGAAACATTTAACCAGGAAGAGATTATCGCCATTGTCGAATTGATTGTGATAATTTTTGCAAAAAAGAACTAAATCGTTTCGATGAATTTTCATGCTAAATGTATCTTTTATTTGAACGTGTGAATGCTATTGTTATTATTTTTTTACAGTTATTTTTTTTGAGCAATGCACAAAAAATGATTTTCAGTTCATTATCGTCTTACATGCACTGGATTCCTGTTTCGTACAGGGCATACAGTTCGTTTCCTGCCTCCGACCCAACTCGACGGAGTGTTTGTTCGATCAAAATTTCTGCATACTCATCCGGTATGCAGCAAAATCCTTCTTTTCCATCTCGGATCATATCTATAAGAGTTACAAATTCCTCGTCAGTCAGGCGATCTAGTCGCATAACAAAGTCGTCCACATCTTTCACATAATGGTTTGTCACTGGTGGGAGAATAGAGCGGTATGCATTCTCTGATCCTTTGCAGATCAGCGTATTACATTCAGGTGCAAGTTTTAATAACAGTTCAATATCACGCTTAGAGAGTGTTCTGGCCATACACTACCATTATTACCATACTCGCGTAATTACTTGTCGGATCCGTTCTGGTATTACTGAAGGTTATCAGATATTTTTCAAAAAATCATACTCGATTTCAAAGCTTACGTCCAGAGTGCACTCTGTAATTTCTTCAAACATTGTCTGTAACATGACAGGTTCAATCTTCGTATAGTGATATCCACGGAAACACCAATGTCAATTTACTACGTTGTCGTATCAACACGATGGTGTTCTGATAATTTATCTCTTTTGTTAAGATCATCATCATCTCTCGTGGCAGAGATCTCGCGAGATGCGCAGGACGCACAATGTTTCACCATCTTTCATTCGTACTGAATCCACGATAATCCCTATCATTTGGTATTTTTTGCACAGTGCGAGAATCTCTGATATTCCGGTGATTGAAGAGGCAAGCAAAAGGATCCTACCAAATGTTGCAAGATGATCGATCGCTGCAGGAAGGAATCGCTCAATCACCTCACGACCAGTCTCCCCTCCATCTAGTGCAAATTCAAGCCAATCATCTATCCTTTCCTCAGGGCGTGTCGGAAGATATGGAGCGTTAAACAAGATAAGATCAAACTCACTGCAGATTGGATCAAGCAGATTACCTCGAATAACCGACACTCCTTTCGCTGCGGTGTATGTTGCTGCATGTGGATTGATTTCTGTTGCTGCTGTTCGCAAAGTAACTGCCATCACCGCCTCGACAACAGCGCCTGAACCAGATCCCACCTCCAGAACCCGATCAAATTCTTTCACCTCTGCAAGGGTAGCCCGAATCAACAGGTGAGTGTCTTCTGCCGGAAAATAGATCTGAGATGTATCTGGCCTCATGAAATTAGCGTAGACAATCTGTTCGCAAGATCAATAAAATCAGGAACTGACAACATTTCTGGCCGAATTTCGAGTATTTTTGCCGGTAAATCTTCAACAAGATTCGTCATCACTGATTCACCGTAGATGTTTTGCATGCTGCGCAAACCATTTTTGATCGTCTTTCTTCGATGAGAAAATAGTTTTCTGACGAGTGTATCATGCACGCTGCGATTTTGGATTAACACAGGAGGTCCGCGTGGAGTGATCTTCACCACGATCGATCGCACTTCCGGAGGAGGAAAAAATGCCTCGGGTGGGAGTTCCAGAACCATTTCCACATCCGCATATGTCTGAGTCATCACAGAGAGTCTTCCGTACTCCCCGTTGCCGGGAGGTGCAATCATTCGCTTTCCAAACTCAAACTGATACATTAGTACTGCCGATTCAAAGCAGGTTTCCAGCAGCCGAAACGTAATTTTCGATGAAATTGAGTACGGTAGATTCGCTACCACCAACTCAAATTCCGGTAATAGTACCTTTGATGCATCACCGTGGATAATTTCCAGCTGACCCGATGCAATATGATCGGAGAATCGTCGTTCTAAATTCAGCAACAATGTTCTGTCTAGTTCGATTGCTCGAACGATTGCACCGTTTCGCAAAAGAGCATCTGTCAGCGCACCCTTACCTGGGCCGATTTCAAGAACTTTTCTGTTGGACACTGGAATTGCACTTGCAATCAGTGCAACCGCCTCTGCATCTACCAAAAAATGTTGATCTTTGGAAACCTTCATTTTGAAGTGAAAAGATGATACTTCTCATCCGGATTTTCCAGTTCCAGCACGATCCGTTCGAGGATTAATTTCTCTGGTTTCGCAAGTGTTTTCACCCGGGAGCGGATATCTTCAAAATTTTCGAACGGTTTTTTCTGTCGCTCGGTTAGTGTATCTGCCAGTGTTTTCTTTCCAAAACCCGGGAGAAGGTTCAGCATGTGCAGTTTCAGACTGATCGGTACTGCTTCATTATAGAACTTCACGAATCGTGATTCACTCTCTGCAATGATCATTGATATCACTTGTTCAAGCTCTCCTTTTGCCGTATTGGTCAATTCATCGTGTGAAATCCGACGTCTCACTCGTTCGATAACCTTCCGTTCGCCATCGCCGATGTATACCTTATCATGCAAATTGATAGCAAAGTTGCGTTTTGGAATTAGCTCCAGCAGTTTAAACTGGTCGGTACCGATCGCAAGGATAACCGGCTCTCGCTGATTTAATGGACGTTTGTCATCAGCATATCCCCATTGAAGAAAATCTAAAACGATAGCTTCGATTTCTTTCTTGTCGTCTCTCTCTGCTTTTGGATGCATAAACTCGCACCTTATCACACATGTTGACGAAGAACGTCGAGAATTTTGTCCAAATCTTCTGGAAGGAGCGTGTACCGTTCCTTTGCGTAGATGGCACGAAGTTCATCACGGTTCTTCGGCATGATATTGACGATCCGATAGCTAATCTCTGGTCTTATTTTTCCAAGATTATTCAATTCATCAATAAGGACCCTTGAGGTTGCAGGATCGCATTTTCCGAGACTGTCGGCATGATCAATACTCTTGCGCAGTTCGTACGACATCATCCGTGTAGACGTTTTTGTTTCGCTGCCTTCATTGGCACGTTGATCGCGAATCGAAATCAGCACCTCGCGAAGTTCTGGTAGCGACATCATTTCTCCGCTGATAATTTTTTTCACTTTCATGCCCGTGAATTCCTGATGTAGATGCAAAATTAGTATTTTGGGAATTAATATTTCTGTGCTTTGAGGTGCTGTGGACGTGATATGATAATTTTTGTTGCATTTCCGTCCTTAATTTCAAGAAGCCAGGCACGACCACGTTGGCCAAGAATCGTTCCTGTTTTTCCGTGGAAACGCGGATGTGGCATGCCTTTCTGCACGCTCGGTTCAATGATGATGTGAACCTTCTGTCCCTCCTCAAAGTGCTGGATGATCGAGGTCACGTTCGGCATTCCACGTTCACGAAGATCTTTCTGAAGCTTATATCGCGTTCGTTTTCTAATACCGTTATGTTTTGCCATTTTTATTCGTCTCCATTTCATTATTAATTTCGTCGACTTGTACCACGTCTAACGCGACAACTTTGGCGGGGGCATCAAGGATTTCAGCGAGACTTGGAGTTGTTCGACCCCTGTCTCCTGATACGAGTTCTTTGATATAGAGTCCACCTTCTCCCATAACCTCGATGCGGTAGAAGGATCCTTCCATTCCGAGACACTCGATATCAACGACTGTTCTGTCTCTGATGAGATCTGCTCTGCGATGAGCTACGCGCTCAGGAGTACGTTGGTGAATCAAAGCTCCTTTAAGCTTTGATACCACATTCTGAACCGTTTCAAGAGATATATCTCCCTCTATATCGACTAGAATTCTATATGTTTTATGCCCTTTGTGTGATTTAAGCATTTCCACCGTTTTTTTGTCTGACCACCGTTCAAGTTTTACCTGCACACGGCGTGCAGTGGTTGCATTAATCGCAAGTTCTAGTCTCCCCAGATCTACGCTTCGGATTTTCGGATTCCGCATCTCCATCACGAATGGTCTGCCGGTACCGATCATCAGAGCATCAATATCCTCTCTACCCGATCCGTGTAAAACTCCTTTGTCCGCTGCGAACATTTGTTTTGGTGCCTCTGCAATCAGTTCTTCGACTGAGGTCGGGTATTGTTTGCCGGTGAAATTGCATTTTTCACACCCATTTCCTCGACATGCGCGGCAGTTCCAGTGTGTTTGTGGAATTCCCCTCTCATACTTAAGATATCTTCCGTAAAAATAGATGGATGCAATCTGCAGTTCCACGCAATCATCGGCGATGTTCAACACAACTGTGACTTCAGGATTTTTTGGTTCTCCTTTTTTCCCGGTAAGGGTGGATATTGCTTTACCGACCTCACGATTCATCTCAGATTTAATTGGTTCTGGATATTCCAGAGAGAGATCCGACCATATCATTTCTTCGGACTCTGTCATCATCGGCGGGACACGCGTACCAACAACAAATGTTGTGCATTCAACATCCTGCATGGCGATTGCAGCTTTTTCCGCCCATGCATGAATACTATCGAAGAGATCGTCGCAGATCCAGCAGGTACCCTTTTCGTAGGAAACGAACGGAATATCATAGGCGAGTGCATGAGCAATTCGCAGTGCACGTCCTCGTTGTTTATTTGTTAAGCCAAAGGATCGTTTTGCAAACAGTCTTCCAAGACAGTGATCGCAGATGTCACCGAATTCCTGAATTTGATGAACTGTTTCAAGAACATTTTTCATGTTCTCTCCCTCCGATCAAATTCATTTAAGATAATCGTAATTGTGTGGTCTGCATGCAGTACACGAGGGCCAACCGAGTATCGTGGGAGATCTTTGAGCAGTACCTCTTCTTTCTCAGTGAAATTCATGTGATCACTTAAGATAAAATTTTCCGGTAACGTTTCCGCATCTCGGATATCTTCGCCATCTTCATCAAGAACTGCAAACGAAAATTCCTGTAAAAGTTTTACTAGACCTCCAGTACGGATTGCAATTCCATCAGCGACTTTCTTGAATTTTGGTTCTGCAGGAGTACTCAACCCTTTCTTAATTAATGCGCCAGCACTCCGTTCATCAGGATTTAGCGATCGGATCGTTTTTCCGGAAAAACGCAGTGTTTTGTGGGGATCTCCTCCTTCAAGGATTAGATAACATTCCGTATTCCGGCGGAGATCATGACTGAGGAAGAATGAACTGTTGATGCAGCGACATAAAACATCCATTCTTCCTGCATCTCCTGGCATGTCGTTTAAGGAAAAATCAGGGGATGTTGTGGCTTTATGACCGAGAATTGCGAGTCGAAGCATGTACTTATATATACATATTGGCTGTTGATTGACATAAGACGTTCGCTTGTACTGATTCGATTACGGTTACAGTACTATTCTTTAAATGATAACTTGTTGAATGCAAGATACAACTTACTTATCTGATCTTTTCCTCCATGTAAAGGGGGTTGGATGATGTACTCTGATGTGTCGAGGTATTGTCCGTACATTATCAATGGATATGTCATCAATTGATCCATTATTTTTAAAATTAAATCAATAATTTTGATCAATTTTCCATTAATTTTGTACAAATCATGAGGTATTGATATTTTACCTATAGATCGGGAATTGTTGCATGCATTATTTTTTATGAGGGTGTCAAAATCAAATATTTGATTGTGTGATTCGCATATTTTGCAAAATTTTTCCATGGTGTTTAACGTTTTATTTGCAGTATATAGTGTATCTTCCAATATATGAGGGCGAGTTCACATTTGTGGTTATTCAGATAGTCATCTGCATTATCGTGCTATCGTTTTTTTAGTGGATGTCGATATCTATGTTTTTATGGAGTTCTTCGATTTTTCGAAGATGACAGAAAGTTGATGTTCATCTGATGCTCCTTGCGGAAATTGTCCTGTGTTGGAAATAATTTTTTTTCTTTCGTGTGTGGTTACACTGTCCATAAATTTCGAGAGCGCACCATAGTCTGTCATCATATCATTCTTCAAACATATAACGTATTACTTATTTACACATCTCGTCATACTTGCCGATGACTTTCCAGAAAAATTCCTGAATCTATTCGATAATTTTGAAATTATTAGTCTTATTCAGCAAATAGAGCGACTATTGTTCTTCTCTCTCATTAAAGAGAATACTTATATTCACACACAAAGATACATTTGAATGTCCCGAGAGGGGGACGTGTGAACGTTCTTT
>JAIRRQ010000001.1 GCA_031255895.1 Methanocalculaceae archaeon | reverse complement strand
CCATCCGCTTCGGAGAGCATCTTGGTGTTGGTATGTTTTGACATGACTCTATCTCCATTCGTTCGCGGTTCAAAAACCGCACTCCCACTGTGGTGGAAAGGATTAACATTATTTATCATGTAGATTTGTTAAATACCCTGTGGTTAGAGGGAAGATTTTACGATTGTTAATGCAGAGTTTTCTGCATTGTCGAGATCGTCAATCAGGCATCTGCACCAGAGATATTGTCTGAAATCTGAGAATTTTTCCTTTTAAGGTAAATTTATCGTTTTATGTCCATTGCGCGGAATTCAGGAGGGGAGATTCAATAGAGATAAGAGACACAATATTAAAATACCTATTTGCGCGAGCTATATTATCAGATTTTGGAGTACATTCGGACACAACCATGATGACAACATCGAGGCAAAACAGCAGTATGAGATGTTCTGCAAAGAATTTAAGGAATATATCATTGAAATCTTTCCCAACGAATTCAAAACCGAATGACCTGACGCAAACGGAAATATCATTTTAAACTTTTCAACAACCAATTCATCCTTTAAAAAATGATTTTCCGAGGTCTGTGTGCTCCAGCCGAAATTCAAAATACCAGAGATGGCTACCGCGACATTCTTGAGTGAGATACTATTGAGCGGGCACAGACATGCAGACAATTTTCCCACTTTGATAGACTGTTTGTCCACATCATTGTCGATGTAGGGAAACTGCAGCCGGATCACTTTTGTTCAGATGCTTTTATTTAGATGGAGGAGAGGTTGCACGGATAGTTGCCAAAAGAAGATTGTCTTGATACAAGCAGCCCATTGCAAGGAAGTTCGTCCATCGCGGAGATCATTTGAGATAACTCTTGGAATAATTAGCGATCCTTTTGTGTGCAGAATACTCCAACACAGTTACTGTTCCGCGGTAAAAAGTATTTTCAATCACACTTTGTCGAGGACGCCCATGAATATTTTACGAAAATCGATATACCGTATCGAGGAGATCTTTTGGGATCGGCTCCGAGAGAATTTCGTAATTTACGCTGTATTCAATTGTTTTATCCCGAATGAGGTTCAACACGAATCGGTACGAGATCTGGTTTACTATCGGTGGAGAGAAGCCATGAAGTGATCTGTCATCCGTCCTCCACAAAAACTATGCCACTTGTCAGTAAAATCTCGTATGAATATCCATCGTATCTTGAAAACGATAATATTTTTTGAAAAACTCGGGGAGTTGCAGCGTTGAACACTCCGAAACACATGAAATATTTTTGAAACGAGTACATTCAACGAGATTTCGTTTACTCCTGAAGGAAAACGGTGGTAAGTGGAACACTTGTATACTCACTGAAACAACTGATTTCTGTCAGATATCCTGTCACTTTTCTGAAGATGGGCAACTCATCTTAAAGATGGTGAGTTGAATCATTATTTTTTCGCAGAACTAGCATGTGAAATTATGCAGAATGTGGATTTATTCATCATTGCCAGGACAACATCCGTTGTATCTCAGATGAAATCTGAGAGGGGGATTCCAACTATCGATCCTACGACAAACATGATTCTCTGCGCGTTCTTTGATAAAGATGTTACTATACTTGACTATATCGTGGCGATCGATCCGGATCAAACGCATGATATTTTCAACGAGGAAGTAGCCAGTCACCATATATTCGGCAGAATTGGCATTGACTGTTTGTCAGAAAAATTTAAACACTCAGAATATCAAAGAAATATCCTATCCCTTTTTAAGGGCATTATTCCAATAAGTACTATACTAGACGGGGCAGTAGGGTAGCCTGGTCCATCCTAGAGCGTTTGGGACGCTTTGACCCCAGTTCGAATCTGGGCTGCCCCATTCTTTTTATGAATACCGCAGAAGCCGTATCTGTTCTCACCGAGCTGAATCGTATCTATCCGCACACACCAGAAGACATGAACTTCCTCAAATTTGAAAATCCATATCAGATTCTGATCATGACAATTCTATCTGCCCAGACCACCGATGTTATCGTCAATAGTCTGCGGGATAAATTTTTTTCTTGCTATCCTGATCCTCAGACACTTGCATCAGCCAATCAGACAGAGATTGAGCGAATCATTCATCCAGCTGGGTTCTACCATAACAAAGCAAAAAACATCATTGGAACTGCAAAATGCCTGTGTGAAAATTTTGAAAGTGCAGTTCCACAGACCATCGCAGAACTTGTCACTTTGCCAGGAGTTGGTCGTAAAACCGCAAACATTGTAATGAATCATGCATTTGGGAAGACAGTCGGCATTGCAGTCGATACCCACGTCGGTCGCTTGGCACAACGTATCGGGTTTTCCAACAACAGCTATCCGAATAAAATCGAATCTGATTTAATGATGCTGTTTCCGAAAGAATGGTGGGGCGAAATCAACTATCTGTTAATAAGCCACGGCAGAACAGTTTGTACAGCGAAAAAACCAGTATGTGAACGCTGCACCATCAGTTATCATTGCAAAAATCGTCAGGAAAAAATCAAACACAGTAAACATGACAGAGATAGTTTTTCAGATCAAACGATCGATTTTGTTTGTAATATCCATTGAATCATTTTTTGACCATATTTATCAGTTCGATGAACATCTGCATTGTGCCATGGTTGGCATGGAGTTTGATGCTTTTCGACACGCGATCTCGGACAGTGATCCACAATCATCATTCTGGTCAATGCTATTTTCCTTGTCTCAGCGTCTCATGAATTTGATTTAAACAGCTGCAAACGATCGCATCTGCTAAACATGATATATTTTGCGACAATCAGTGGGATGTCTATGTTTGCCCGAATCTGTTCTGTTCTCCGACTTCGTCAGGCAATCACAAATCTCGGTACATCATTCCTGACGATAACAGAACTTGCAATCACCTCCCATGCAGATCGTCCAAAGAAGGGGGAACGTGGTGTTCAATATCGACATGGTAAAGAGTACATCGAAACACTCATAAACCAGATCTTCAGATGATTATTGAAACCAGCTTAGATGGTGCGAAGGATGACGTTTTTTACGATGATGCCACTTGCGATTATGGTAGTGATTCTAATGTGACGATTTTTCTGTAAGGTTATCAAAATGTCATCCGACAGCCCATTCGATGTCCACAGAGAGATTCCATATACTACAACAATGTTTATTATGATATTATGGTCTATCCAATCTACCGTGTCCGTTTTCAACTGTTTTGACAGTACCCGATATTTTAACGATGGTAATGATGGTCACATTTATCTGTACAAGCTGTGTTTTCCTTCGCGATTCTGCGTGTGAAACTGTTTCCTGCGAATAATGGTTTGTTCGTTCATCACACGAAGTGCTTCTGAACTACGGCAGTACCTACAGCTCGATCTTTTCCGTAAATCTGTATATGTACCTACAGTCTACTAAATATCTGATCGCAAAACTTGGCAGAGAATATTTCAACAAAACTGACCACTCCCTGCTGCGTCGTCATCATGGATGCAATATATTCGGGATTTGAGTTTTTCTGCTTACCTGCCTTGATCTTGCGGCGGATCGTACCTCGTGCAACAAATAGATCTGTCAATCAATCATGCTGTATGCGAAATGATATATACAAATTTGTTGAGATGCTGTTCGTTGCCAATTATCTGCACAAACACATCTCCCGAACGTAGAGAGATTGTGAAACAACATACGTTGATACGAGGTCAACCTAGTAGATCACATAGATGACCGTTATCTTTGTCATCAGAAAATTCTCCTAAAAATCAGGGTGGGACACGTTTTCGGTTGAAAGCGTACATCCAACCTCTCCGACGTACTCCTTCTCCGCCCCGCAACCCTGTGGGCGCCATACGTTCGCAGTAGATCTGCTCCCTTCCGGGCCTGAATCGATGCCCACGACAAGAAGGAAACATATCCCTCCGGATATACCCACCCTTCGCCGCTGACCTCACAGGACGAGATATCAACGTCAGAATATGCCGCATCAGTTAGAAAACCACAGCCGTCCTCAAACTTCGTCCCCTGCGTATTGGCTGTTTCAGGTTACAGGTGATGCCAAGCCACCCAGACTAGTCCCATATATAATTGGTCATTCACTGATTAAAATGATATAGGATGCAAGCACCCGAATGGCACACATTCGCACGAAAAATGGGCCCGGAGGGGCTCGAACCCACGACCACCCGGTTATGAGCCGGGCGCTCCACCACTAAGCTACAGGCCCAGTGCTATGAAAACAGTTACGAAAAATGGAATTACAGGTGAACCCGCATTCCGAAAGAAATTTTGTTCCCTTGCAGAAGAACATACTACATTTGGTATACAT
>JAIRRQ010000066.1 GCA_031255895.1 Methanocalculaceae archaeon | reverse complement strand
CGCTTTTTGAAGCGATCAGGAATAGTCCCTCTGGTTGTGTTGTCATGATCAACGCTGGGGAAAATAGCTTCAACAGGACTGTGATTACCACCAAAGGTGTGCATTTCTTAACGGGTATCGCCGATCTGCCTAAAGGTGGGTTCGATCACATTGTCGCAAAAATGGCGGTGGATCGTAACATTGGCGTCATTTTTGATATCTCTCGCATCATCAACCAAAAAAGCAGAAAATATGCTCTTTTGCGGTATGCGGAAGTTCTTTTTCTGCAGCGAAAGTATCACTTCCCACTCATGATTGCAAGCGGGACAGATACCATCTTCGGTTTCAGAAATCCGAGTGAGATTGTTGCGATCTGTTCGTTATTTGGTATGACGCGATTTGAGGTCTGTGCAGCACTGAACGGGCTTGATACCGTTCTTTCCCCACCACAACTAGTGACGGTTGTGGACGAGGGGGTTGCATGAGACCGCTTCCACCAACACTCCGAGAAGATCGCCGGTATCTTTTGGTAAAGATTATCGGGGAATTTCTCATGGTGCCGTCGCAGAAAGAAGTCTATCATGCAATCCGTGAGGCTGCAGTTGAACTCTTCGGCGATGTCGGTTTCGCACAGATGCATGTCGCAGTCGTTTGGTTAGAGGGTGAACATGTCATTATCCGATGTAAAAGGGGGTTGGAACAGCGGGTTATTGCCTGTACAGCTGTGATTACCAAATTCCATGGATTTACAATGGTGTTTCGAACGGTAGCCATGTCTGGGACTATTCATGGTGCTAAAAATCATATCAAAAGTACCACGTGGGATTGCGAGATTTTACCTGGTTACCGATGTTCTGGTAAAAAGGTTGATTGTCTCACAGGTAATAATACGCAAAGCTATCTCACCAGGGAAGACATACATAAGGAGTAATCATGCAGCCACAACAATATCAGATGGGAGGTTACGATCGTGCCATTACGATGTTTTCTCCTGACGGGCGCTTATATCAAGTTGAATATGCTCGCGAGGCGGTGAAACGCGGAACAACTGCGGTAGGTATTAAATGTAAAACCGGCATTGTTCTTCTCGTTGATAAACGTGTTAGTTCTCGTCTTCTGGAACCATCATCGATTGAAAAGATCTTTATGATCGATGGACACATCGGTGTCGCGTCCTCTGGCTTAGTTGGTGATGCCCGTGCGCTGGTTGATCGTGCAAGAATTGAAGCACAGATCAACCGTGTCAGCTACAACGAACCGATCGATGTGGAGACACTTGCTAAAAAACTCTGCGATCACATGCAAACCTACACCCTCTTCGGGGGTGCACGTCCATACGGTACGGCGCTATTGATCGCTGGTGTGGATAATGAAGGAGACACGATCCGATATCGGCTCTTCGAAACAGATCCTTCTGGCACGTTACTTGAGTACACTGCGACTGGCATCGGTATCGGAAGACCTGCAGTGATGAAGCTCTTTGAGTCAGAGTACAAAGCGAACATGACCTCCGAAGATGCGATCGATCTCGGTCTGAAAGCTCTACATACTGCAACTGATGGAAAGTTCGATGTGAACACGGTCGAAATCGGCATTGTTGGATCGTATTCCTCAAAGAAACGCGTATCCAGAAAAATTGAGGCATCTGTTGGTTCTGAGACAACAGCTTTATCCTTCTGGAAACTCGATCCTGATGAGGTGAAGACCGCTGTATCAAAATTTTCCAAGGCGCGTAACGAGGATAAAAAGACGGATATGTGAGGGGAGTATTTGATCTCGCTCGATGATGCAG
The DNA here is from genome assembly GCA_031255895.1 of Methanocalculaceae archaeon. GTDB lineage: Archaea > Halobacteriota > Methanomicrobia > Methanomicrobiales > Methanocorpusculaceae > Methanocorpusculum. The sequence goes on along the minus strand of JAIRRQ010000066.1, from coordinate 1,672 downwards.
TAACGGCACGGTTGGAAATACACGGTCTCAAATTTGAGATTTTGGTGGATCCGGAACTTGCTGACAAGATGCGCCATGGCGATGAAAACGTTGCAATCGAGGATGTGGTTGCCACATTTTATGTATATGAGAATGCATCTCATGGTGACAAATCGTCGGAAGAGGATCTGGAGAAGATATTCAAAACCACCATTTTTGAGGAAATCGCAAAACAGATCATCCTGAAAGGTGAGATTCATTTAACGACTGAACAGCGCCACCATTTGATGGAGGAGAAACGCCGTCGTGTTATCGCTTTTATTGCCTCCAATACGGTGAATCCGCAGAATGGATTGCCGCATCCTGTAACTCGTATTGAACTTGCGCTCAAAGAGGTTCGTGTTAACTTTGATCCATTCAAATCGGTGGATGAATTAGTAAAAGAGACTATAAGGATTTTGCGACCGATTCTTCCCATCCGACTTGAAGAACGCAGAATTGCGGTCAAATTTCCGATGGATTTTGCAGCACGGGCATTTGGGGCAATCTCTATCGCTGCATACGTCACGATGGAAAAAAATGAGTGGCAAAACGACGGATCGTGGATTTGTGTCGTTAAAATCCCTGCAGGGATGCAGGGGGAATTTTTTAATTTGGCAAATCATGTGGCGAAGGGTGATGCTCAGATCAAAATTTTAGAGTAAGATTAAAACATCTGAGAACTAATAATAGTAACTGTTTTTAAGGAATAATTATGGCATCAAAAAGTAAGCATGTGGCAAAAGGGAGAGTTACAGGGAGCTCTGGGCGCTTTGGTCCTAGATATGGCCGTTTCAATCGCAAAATGGTTAATGAGAGTGAAAAGATTTCCCGCGCAAAGCACCTCTGTCCTATGTGTGACACCGTTGCAGTGAAACGCGTAGGAACTGGTATCTGGGAGTGTAAGAAGTGTGGATACAAATATGCTGGCGGTGCGTATGTTCCACAGACTCCTGCCCTAAAGATAGTTCTCCGTTCTATCGAGACTAAGGGTGTATGATTGAATGGTTAGTTACAAATGTGCTCGTTGTAAACAAACAGTTGAAATTGATGCAAATGTTCGCTGTCCATATTGTGGCCATCGTATTCTCTTTAAGGCCCGTGGTGCTGGAACGAAAGTGTTGAAGGCTCGATGACATTTGTAACTTCATCACGCAAGCCATCATCGGAAGTGCGCAAACTCGCAAAAGAGATTGCCTTTGCACTTGATCTCCCGTATACTCAGCGGGGAAAAGTTGGTCTTCGGATGATGGATGCTAAGGATTCGATAATAATTTTTCTATCCAATGCAAAACGTGGTGACATGCTTTTTGATCTAACCGTGTCAGGAAAAATCGTTTTTTCCATGCTGATTACCGATGTTTTGATGAGCGAACGAATCGGGCCATTTCGCCGCGGATTTATTATTCGAGAACGTGAGTTGCACGATGCCCTGTCACTGCATCTTCCTGTGATCTTTGACGCAGAGGCACCGGGACCGATTGTTTTTTCTGGAACCCAGAAGATACAATATATTCTTCAGGTTGCGATATGACTGACTGGCCGACACATGCAGCAGAGTTTCGGTTTGTGTGCCCGTATGCAGAGAAACTGCATGCAGTTCTTTCACCGGAAATCGGTTCGGATCCGAGTGATAAATCCCGCGTACACATTT
>JAIRRQ010000054.1 GCA_031255895.1 Methanocalculaceae archaeon | reverse complement strand
GTGCTTGGTATGATTGCCGGCATCACCTCCTATTTCACAGCAGGAACACCGAATCCGGAGACAGGCATACAAGCTGAACCCTTCATAGGCATCATGATTCTGCTGGTCACCATCGTTCTGCAAAGAACAATCTTCATCCTCATTAAGATAGACATCACCAAACTTGACAAGAAGGACTGGTTCTACCAGGCATTCATGACCTTTGTCATGTGGTATCTTTCTTGGACAATCATTCTGAGTACCTCGCTTTTGACCGAGTAATACCATGAGGATTGCCATCGTTCACAAGGATCGGTGCCATGTCAGGAAATGTGGACAGGAATGCATAGCTTATTGCCCGCGGGTACGTACTGGTGATGAGACTATTCAGATCGGCGAACACGACCATGCCGAAATTTCCGAAGAATTATGCGTTGGTTGCGGTATCTGCAGCAAAAAATGCCCGTTCGAGGCACTGGACATCATCCAACTCCCAGAAGAGCTAGATACTCCAGTCCATCGCTACGGACCTAACACGTTTGTCCTTTATGGCCTACCCTACCCGATTGCAGGCAAAGTCACAGGCGTTCTCGGTCCGAATGGTATCGGGAAATCAACCGCAATGAAAATCCTTTCTGGACAAATAAAACCAAATCTCGGCATATTCGAGCAAGAAATTTCCTGGGACGAGATTTTTAAATCCTATGCCGGAACCGAGCTGCTGGATTACCTGCAAAAGGTAGCAAAGAAGACGATTCGAGCCTCCATCAAACCACAGCACATCAATATTATCCCCAAAGTATTCAATGGAACTGTCAGAGATCTGTTCAACGCGAATGACGAACGAAAACGGCAACAACATCTCGCCAAAGAACTTGTCTTGGGTACTATTCTTGAGAAAGATCTCTCCGCACTCTCTGGCGGAGAGCTCCAACGTGTCGCGCTCACAGTTGCATTGTCCAAGGATGCTGATATCTACTTTTTTGATGAAGTTACCCCGTTTTTAGACATCTACCAGAGAATTACCGCAGCAAAACTGATCCGCGAACTTGCAGAATCGCACCCAGTAATTTTAATCGAGCATGATATTGCAATTCTGGACATGGTTGCAGAAACAATCCACATCGCCTACGGAAAGCCAACAGCATTCGGCATTATTACACGACCAAAAGGTGTTCGCATCGGTGTGAATCAGTATTTAGATGGATTCGTCACAGAAGAAAACATCCGTATTCGCGACTATCCAGTAGTGTTCGAAACCCGCGGACACGAAAGCGATGTAGAGCGTGAAATTTTAATGAAAATTCCGGAAATGGCAAAGACATACCCTGGATTCACACTGAAGGTTGCGGGTGGGGAGATCAGACGTGGGGAAGTTTTAGGCATTGTCGGTGCAAACGGCATTGGAAAATCAACGTTTGCCAAACTGCTTGCAGGCATTGAGACACCAGACGAAGGAGAGAAAATAGACACAGTGACTATTTCTTACAAACCACAGCATGTGACGGCAAACACCTCGGACACGGTGGAATACCTATTGCGACAAGTAACAAAACGATTCGATTCATCACACTATCAGCACGAAATTTTGGAACCACTTGGTTTAGCACCACTTTTGCAGTCAGAGATGAGGCATCTTTCCGGCGGAGAACTCCAACGCGTAGCAATTGCCATATGCCTGTCGCAAGATGCTGATTTGTACATTCTGGATGAACCGAGTGCACATCTTGATGTGGAGCAGCGACTCATGACCACGAAAGTGATAAAACGTGTGGCAGAGAACAAGGGTGTTGGCGTCATGGTGATCGATCACGATGTGTACACAATCGATATGATTAGTGAACGACTACTGGTCTTCGACGGAGTACCAGGTGCGAATGGTTTTGCCACGGGTCCCTTTGAAATGAAAGAGGGTATGAATAAATTTCTTGGTCTCTTGGGCATCACCTTCCGCCGTGACAAGACGGGACGTCCACGGATCAATAAACCAGGATCGTATCTTGATCGTGAACAGAAAACAGCAGGTGAGTACTACTATTACAACCATGACAATCTCGACGTGACAATCTCTTTCGACACCACAACGGAAAAAAACAGATAGGAAATATCGGCAAAATTCATCCTTGAATAATTTTTTTGTTTTTTTAAATACCAACACATCATATCTCATAAAAAACAAAAATCATAAGAAAGATTTGCTGGAATCAGTGAAAAAGGAGGAAACAGACCATGCCATTCCTATTCGAAAAAGCAGATACCCAAAACCAATTTTTTCCAGCTCAACGATAATCCACGAAAGGAGAGACATATAATACTATTCCTTTGAAGAGTTTTTGCCTTACTGAAATCAATAAACCAATGTTCCAAACCACCGCAACCGATCTTCGCAAAAACTTGGTCCAGATACATCAGTGCAAATCAATGACCCACGCCCCTTCGTCCAATCTACATGGACAATAACATATGTCAAATTCCCCTCCACACGACCAACATGACCAAACATCCGAAAAATAGGTACACAATTGCAGTGACTCGGTACAGATATCTGAGATCAGTCGAATACTACAATATAATCAGCGAAAACACAAGAATATAACTCTATCTCCTGAGACGATATCCTAGGATAGTAATAGAAATTCACATTCTCTGGAATCTTCAGAGGAGACTTCGTAAACCATTCGACACTCTCCACAAAATTCCAAGTAAGATACAACTGCACCTATTTCTAGGAAAATACATCTGCCACAGTCATAATATCCCTTGCAGAGATTCAATGTGTATCCAATGTCTATCAATCATATCCAAAAACTCAAACAGATGCATCAAATTTTTCAGAAATATGCCTCTATTCGATGGAAATGTTTCTAACTTATCTCATTACCAGCACGATCACACTCGGATCACCATCGTGATATTTCACGGCGCGATCCAGAAGTATATTCTCATGCCAAAACACACCGAACGACCAAATCACAAGCACACACATCATCGTCCTACCAGTACCATCTATCAATCGAATCACATTCAAAAACTTCACTGATGTTTCCTCCCACCAGACAAACACCACAATCTCCTCCTTCACCTCTGAAGTAGAATCCAAAATTTTCGTTCCAGTAATAGATGAAGAAATCAACTCAAAAAACACACAAAATGCGTAATATTCGTCCGAATTACCTCGGATCAAAACGACAACCCACTCATAAAAACCAACTCATCCCGAAATCCTGCATCGCATCTTACATGAACATTACTCATCACAGCAACCGACAGTTTGCCTGTATTGACCCAACAATACAAACCAAAATTCGCGATATTTTTGAATTTTATTTTAGAATACAACGAGACTATGCCAGATCGAAGCCACAACGATAAAAAAGAAAGATTGAGAACATCAAAAGATGCATTTTTACATAAAATTCAGAGAAACGTCGTGAAAAACGATAATGTTTACTTGACAAACAATTCTTAAAAAAACGATGTGAATAAAAATTACAGATTAGATTTTTTCGTAGAATCACAACAAAATAAAAGTCATAGGAAAAATATTTCCAGAGTCAATAATATATGAAAAATCATCCGTTCCACAGGTACATCGCATAAATCTTATTGAAGGAAGCCGAAAAATTTTCCGGCAACATCTCGTGCAACGTCAAACACCGGATTATCGAAGAGATCCACCGGACCAGAGAGTTTTCCGGCAACAACGGAAAAACCGAGAGCCACCACCGGGACAACACCCTTTACAACCGTTCTACCGTCGCAGAGGCTCACCGGACAAAGAATACCTTCCGAAGATATGCAAGAACGGGCAAATACACCGCAGAGCTCAGAGGTGGCTGGATAAGGATGCTCTGCACGAGCTATCATTACAACACCTGAGCCTGCTGATGCCGCAGGGGTGGATGCATCAGAAACGACACTCACTATCGCAGAATTCTTCGCTGCAACAATCAATCGATGCAAATCCAGCGGTGTTTGAAACATTGATGTATCCTCTGTGCAGAACATGAAGCCTTTTCCATCCACAAGAGATGGTGTTGTAAACGGATCGGCAAACTGGGAAATCAGAGCACCATTCCAGAACGCAGGATTACTTGCATCTGCAAGAAACAGTACAAACGGTTCGCTCTCTCGTTCTACAAACGACAAATCACACGTCACAGGTTTCATCTTACGGCAGAACAATCGCCTCTTCCCTGCAATCTCCTCAGCTGCGGCAACTGCCGCATCCCTCAGAGTCATGATCAATGGCGACGCATCGTCGTGACCATGCACCATCAACAACACCAGCCGATCGGCAATATGCGTCACCATTGAATCAGTTAGAAGTGACCCTTCTGCCTCTTTCAGCACCTCTGCCGCCCTCTGCAATACATCTGGAAATATCGCCGCAGATCCTGCGATACCGCCAAGAGACATAGCAAACACGGAAATAGTCGTTACCATACTTTACGCGTTATGGATCTTTTCGATTGCCTCAATCATGCCGCGGCTACCAATGTAAATTGGTGTTCTCTGGTGTACCTTCGCAGGCGCTATCGCAAGCGTGTTTGAAACACCGTTTGAAACAGCTCCACCTGCCTGGATTGCCAGAAAGCCTATCGGATTAACCTCGAACACTAATCGTAACTTTCCATCTGGAGATTTCATCGTTGAAGGATACGCATACACACCTCCATATTTCAGCACCTGATGGAAGTCCGCAACAAACGAACCTGAATACCGGTTCTTACCTCCAGCAGCCTCAATGTCTGCAATGAATTTCGAATGTTTCGGCAACCACTCCATTCGAAGGCCACCCGAACCATAAAGATTTCCTTCCGGAATTTGCACATTGTCCTCGAGCATCTGATACACACCATCACTATTCAGGGCAAAAATGGCAACACCACGTCCAACGGACAACGTTAGTGTCGTCATCAGACCGTAGAGCATGTAAAACGCAGCTTCCAGGTTTTTTCCAGGTTGCAGTATGTCACCATTATAAATGCCAACAATTGTACCGACGCACATATTCACTGAAATCAGTGATGAGCCATCCAGTGGATCCATCACTACCGAATACTTTGACGACGAGGAAAATGTAGTAATGTCATCCTGTTCCTCGGAGGCAATCACATGCACAAGTCCACTCTTCGCAAGGATGCGAGTAATATGTGTATCGACCCAGATATCCATCGTAGTTTGTTGTTCTCCGGATGCGTTTGTTGAATCAGCATGACTTTGATTACCAATGAATGCTTCGCGTATGGATGTTGCCTGATCCGCAATTAGTACAATTATTTTGCAGAGGTCCTCACATACGCCTGAGTTTTCGAGATATTTCTGTAGGATCGTCATGAGTATTCACTGGGTTATATATTGGACATGAACGATAAATAAGGAATTCATCGTCTGTTAGACAGAAATACTATATGCGCCGTTTGCAGACGAACACATCAATGAATGAATTCCCAACAGAATTTGACACTTTTTCCGGAACACATCGGAAATCTTTTTTGAGGATTCGCTCACTCTCTCGTGAAAAATCAGTCATTGACACTATCTGTGAATTTGTCTCACCTGAATTGATACGTGCCGCAGGAGCAGACTCCATCTCACTCTGCGGCAGAACAAACATCCTTTTTTTCAGAACATAAACTGAGATTTCAGTCAACTTCTGTCCACTGATGAAATTCAGTGACAATTTTTTGTAAACGAGGAAAATCCAGATACTTATGACGCACGCACACCCACAGACACATCAGAATCCACTACTCATATATCGTGTATAACGCCGACCATCATTCAATCTGAGATCGTTAGGGGATAAACGGTGAATCCTCGATTAATAGTGAGATTGAAATGTATCATATCATCTACCTATTTTCATCGTTGAAATTACAAAACTTCGAGGATATATGTAAGATATTTGAAAAAAATTGCAAGAATCACTAATCCTTCCGTTGGATGAAACAGCATCAACGCCGGATTTCTGTCGACAGATAGATATTCACCGCGTCATTCACGAAGTAGGGATCATCATAACGGACAATTGTAGTGATGATGCATTATCTCAATTTCTTCCCACGATCTTTAACCGTAACGGCATTACAGTGGATCTGAACGAAACTATGTATGACATTGCAATTGATATATTATGTAATAAATATTATGATGCATAGGAAGAGAATGGGAAAAATGTTGATGAGAACTCCACATCGGCTCCGCATCATCAAAAAATTATTCTTTATCCTCATCCAGGATGAGTTTTCCAGAAAAAACAACATCTGTAACATTTCCACATTCTTCCCGGAGAAGGGAATCACACCATAGAATCGATTTTTCTGTACCATCACCGCAAAACACCGGACAACGATAAACACGTTCCTCGACATTCAACATTCCAGACATCATCAGTTCAAATGTCTGAAGCCGATTTTCCCGTACTGCTATCGGAACAATCATCTCAAACCAATTCTCTCCGATCAGATCAGTCTCAGAGTACCCGAGATGTTTTGCACCGCATCGATTGATCATCTCGATCACACCATCACTACGAACAACAACTAACATAATTCCTGCGATGTTCAGATAATGTCTGGTACGATCGCATTCTTGCTGAAGTCATTCCTGTAAAAAACAGCGAGAAACGACTGTACTGATCTGGAAGGACATGGACATAACAACACCTCGAAACACAGTATCCGGCGACTGTTGTGTGGCTGAACCAAGCACAATGCAGGCAACCGTTTTGTTTTCATGCACAATTGGCAGGAGAACAAGAGAGGCGGGATTGTTCATGATGGAGAAAGTTCCTTCAGGGAACAGATCGATCCGGTACTTGTCAAAAATTGTTGGTTCTCCTTTGCGGATAATACGATCCACAATCGAATCGCGGGGGATTACTAGATCAAACTTTCCTCCATTGAACACGAACAAAACGTAGTCACCAGAAATATTTTGTTGATACACGGCAACTGCTTCAAATCCGATGATTTTCGGCAACATCTCCACTACCAGATCCCAGATATCTTGCGTACTGGAAACACTATCAAGCGCAAACACAAACTCCTGAATCAGCAGCTGATTATTTCGATCAGCTACTTCGTCAGAAATATCGGTTATAATCGTCAGAAGATACACACGATCCGCGGAAAGGACCATCGGAAGCACACGAGCTGAGATGTGACGAATAGCTCCGTCCACCTCAACGCGATCCTCTTGGATGTTGACTGGCCTGCAAAACGCCTTCGCCTGATCATGGGCATTAATCAGGTTGGTGGAACCGAGATGGATAAGGAGTTTGGAGGAAGGAATATTCCAAATCTCCGATCGGTTCATGTGCAGGAAGTGTTCTGTTGCGAGGTTGGAATAGACAATAGTATTTGTTTTTACATCTGTTACGATGATGATGCCAGGAATGTTGTCCATGACACAATCAAGGAACATTTTCCATCGTTTGATTCCCAATTCAGCATACCTGCGATCCGTGACGTCACGCAAAGCTCCGTTGTATCCGAGAAACATGTTCGATTCTTTATCAAGGATCATCGGTGTCCCAGAAAATTCGCAGTAGATGCGAGTCCCGTCCTTGCAGACAAATGGAAACTCAAACAACGTAAATCCATTCTCACGGGATATTCTAGAAGTGAGCTCCCAGGAAAATCGTGCATTTGCACCTGATGGCATAAAATCAGAAAATTTTCTTCCGATCATCTCACCAGGTGTGTAGCCACATATAGCAGTAATCTGAGGACTGATGTAACAGATGATTGCATTTTCATCCACTGACCAAATGCAGTCATGCACCGTTTCAACGAGCATGCGAAACATTGCTTCACTCCGTTCAAGGGCAGCCTCTGCGTGGACATGTTCTGTGATGTCGTCGAGAACAACGGTAACACCTGGCTTTCCATCGACGAGAACCATCGGATATACCTTCTGATCCAGATAATATTCTTGATTGTTTCGGAATATCCGCAATTCACCTCTGACAATATCACCGTGGATGGCACAACGGATCTGATCCGTGAGTATATCGCTGCAGAGTGGTTTTGCGGGGCCTTCATAGATGAGGGAGTCGATGATTTCATTGGAAGTTACGGACAAAAAGGAGAGCAACGCATCATTCACCTGAATCACACGAAGATCCTCGTCAACCAAAAGTACCATATCTGAAGAAAGATTTAGCATAGCAGAAACTGGAATGCGTTTGGAGATGAAGAAAACTTTCGCTTTTCCAAATGTTCGCAGCTCAACCTGTCCGGAGACGAGAAGTGTGTCCATGTAGCGTGCGATAGTGTTGCGATTGAGGTGTGCAGCCTCTGCGATCTCTGTAATCGACATCCCTCGTGGATTGTCTTTGAGAAGAGAAAGAATATCGGAAAAATCGTTTACCGACTCACTCATTATTCATTCATTTTCCTTCGGTGACTATAATATTACTCTCATAGCACAACCAGTATGCACAACATTAATGCCATGCAATTATGGATAATTTTAAATAAAATAATTATGAATAATATAATAGCAGTCGGCGTGAATAACACCGGATGCACAACATCACAGAAATTCGAAACGAATGGCAACACACATCTACACACCAACCAATGTGCGGGAGTTTACAAACAACATCAATACAATAATACACCTCCAAACGATTAATGACACAGATGCCACATTCAAAACCAACCATTTTCCTTTTTCAAAAATCTTTCAAAAAAACATTGTTCACAACATTTTAGATTAATCGACATTTTTCCAATTCAACCAGATACTTCTCCGGTCACACACACCAATTGGTACAGAAATAATTGAGTTTACTGATACCCCTGCGTAGATACGGATCTTAGCAAGAGCGCACAATAAACATCTTGGGCATATTCTATTTTTTCACAAAATTACAGTCCAGAACTTTTGTACGGATCGATCATCTCGATGCCATGGAAATCCTCTTCCTCGCCATCAATTGCAAGTGGGTACTTTCCGGTTAGACACCCTGTACAAAGATGGCTGTACGGAACACCAATGGCCTTGATCAGTCCTTCGAGGGAAATGTGACCAAGACTAGTTGCCTCAATTGCTTTCCTAACTTCCACAACGGACTTGCGATTTGAGATCAATTCCTCACGTGTCGGGAAATCAGTACCCAGATAACACGGCGCAATAATTGGCGGAGATGCCACGCGGAGATGTACCTCATTTGCACCGAACTCGCGAACCAATGCGATGATGTGACGCGATGTAGTACCCCGAACTATGCTGTCATCTACCAACACAACAGACTTTCCGGTGATGTGACCACGAACAGGATTCAATTTCATCCGAACAGCCATTTCTCGTTTTGTCTGTGTCGACATGATAAAAGTGCGGCCAATATAGCGATTTTTGATCAGTGCTTCACGGAACGGGATCCCCGATGTTGACGCGTAGCCGGTAGCAGCGGCAGTACCAGAGTCAGGAACAGGTGATACGATATCAGCCTTGGCAGGAGATTCACCTGCGAGAAGAACACCTGTCTTTTGACGGACGTCATACACTGAGATGCCGTCGATCACCGAGTCAGCGCGAGCAAAATAGATATACTCAAACACGCAGTGGGCAGGAGACTTCACCGTCATGATCCGGTGAGGAGATACATTACCAGCCTTGAGACAGATACTTTCCCCTGGAACGACGTCTCGAAGAAGTTTTGCACCAACAGCGTCAAGAGCCACACTTTCGGACGCAACAATGTGACCCCCATTTTCAAACTCACCGAAACATAGCGGTTTGATACCAAGTGGATCACGGAATGCATACAGTACACCGTCCAACATGAAAATGACGGCATACGAACCGCGAATATTCCTCATGCAAAAACTGATGGCTTCGTCAATGGTGTGGCCATGGATTATTTCATTTGCAAGAATCGCGGCGATCACTTCTGTGTCGGAGGTGGTGGAAAAGATGTGACCCCTACCTTCATACTCATGGCGCAGCTCGTTGGTGTTGATCAGATTCCCATTGTGGACGATGGAGAGCGAGTGATTGCGAAACAGGAAGTTAAACGGTTGAATATTCTCTGGTTTCGATCCGCCGGTTGTTGGATACCGGACATGACCAAGTCCAGTTTTGCCAGAGAGATTCTGCAAAATGCCGCTGGCAAAGATCTCAGAAACTAGTCCAAATCCCTTGTATTTATGAACAATTTCGTTGTCGTATGTGGAAATACCTCCGCTTTCCTGCCCACGATGTTGGAGTGCATGCAATGCCCAGTACAATGATCCAGAAATCTCAAAGTTCGCAACGATGCCTGCAATGCCACACATGTGAGGAAATATTGGTGCAGAGGGATAATTAGTTACTCCCCCCTCACCAAAAAAAAGAAGTGAATCACGGCAGAACAAAGACCGCAACAACAATGACCGTGATCCACTTTCCATCCGCATCGCATACGGCAGATTCGGTGAGATGACTAGTCTTGATGATCTTGCCACTTGCAAGGTACACCTGTTCCCGTTCCTGCCACGCAGTTTCTGGATCAAACGGAATGTTCATGATAGTCGCAAGCATCGTTGCCGCAAGATCCTCAGCATACTCACCACATTCGTGACCTGAGATGCCTACAGAATGGTACTCGGAAAGATAGCCGTGTTGTTTTCCGTGACTCTCGGGCACAGCAAGACCAACAGATGCAGCGATGTTTTGACCTGGGATATTCGTTTCAGTCCGCGCCATAACGCAATAGACGATTTCACCAGGCGAGAGATAGGGTAGTCCTTCCTCGCAGGAGATGATCTCAGCATTCGGAGGCATAATGGAGGAGACAGTCACGAGGTTGTACGGGGCAAGTCCGGCATCCCTCAGAGCCATTTCAAAAGATACCAGCTTGTCTTTGTGAATGCCGCATCCTTTGGTGAAAAATATCTTTGCGGGAACAACCATAATTCATTAGGAATTCGGTGTGCATTGCGTTAACAGTTGTGATTTGCCCCTTCTCCTGAATGTTAACAGTTAATAGTCGTGCTCGCCAATTACTTGATATGTACTCTGGATCCAAAAATACGGAGATTTCCATTTTTCTTCGACAAAATAGAAATTGCACTAATATTATCAGGTTGATACTATGTCAGACTCAGTTGTAGACACTATCCTCGCCGCACGTTACTACCGTATCGGTGAGAAATCATTTGAAGATGTTTGTCGACGTGTGGCCGATGCCCTCGGCGAAACACCGGAGGAGACTGAAGAGTATTTCGAGGCTATGGTGAATCTTGAATTTCTCCCGAACTCACCAACGCTGATGAATGCGGGTACACCACTCGGACAGCTGTCTGCCTGTTTTACACTTCCAGTGAACGATTCCCTATCTGAAATTTTTGATGCAATACGTTGGGGCGCAATTATTCACCAATCAGGTGGCGGCACCGGTTACAACTTCTCCCACATCAGATCGGAGGGATCGCCAGTTCGTTCAACGGAGGGGGTCGCATCCGGTCCAGTGTCATTTATGCGTGTCTTCAATGCAGCGACAGATGTGATCAAGCAAGGAGGGCGCAGACGCGGAGCGAACATGGGCATCCTGAATGTTTGGCATGAAGACATCATGAAATTCATCAAAAGCAAGAAAAAAGAGGGGGATTTCTCGAATTTCAACATCTCAGTGATGACAAACGATGAATTCATGAAAATTGTATCCACAGGCAATCTGGATCGTGAGTGGTTGAAGACAGCAGATGGCGAAATAGTGACAGTACGCCAGATCTGGGAAGGCATTGTAGAAGGAATCTGGAAAAATGGCGAACCAGGAATTCTATTCTATGATACGATCAACAAGATGAATCCAACACCGCAAATTGGTAAAATCGATACAACGAACCCATGTGGTGAACAACCACTTCTGCCGTTCGAATCCTGTGTCCTCGGCAGTATTAATCTTGCGAAGTTCGTCTGTGTGAATGGCGTGAACTATGACGCGTTAGATAAGATGACGCGAATGTCTGTCAGATTCCTGGATGCGGTGATTACGAAAAGCATATTCCCGATTGATCAGATAAAGGAGGCAACTAATCGCACCAGAAAGATGGGGGTGGGTCTGATGGGGGTGCATGACGCGATGCTGATGCTCCACATTCCGTACGATTCGGAAGCAGGTCGCAATTTTTGTGAGGAGGTTATGGCACGCATCAATGATGTTGCGACAAAGGAATCTGAACGACTCGGAGAGGAAAAAGGAGCATTTCCAGCCTATGAAGGTTCAATATGGGAAAAACAGGGAAAAATTATGCGCAATGCTGCTCTTACAACCATCGCCCCGACAGGGACAATTTCACTGCTTGCTGGGTGTTCATCTGGCATCGAACCGGTGTTTTCGTATGCGTACACCCGTCGGAATACAATCGGCAAGACGTTTATTATGGTTCACTCATATTTTAAGTCAGAATTGCGCGGAGCGATTGCAAAACTTGGCTTTACCGGGGAAGAGGCCGAGGAAAAATTTGACGAAGTTATCAACCATATGCACGAAAGAGGAACGGTACAGGATATCCCGTGGTTACCGGATGCGTTCCGTGAAGTGTTTAAGACAGCACTTGATATTCATTGGAAAGATCATGTGCTGATGCAAGCAGTTTTCCAGAAACATGTGCATGCATCAATCTCGAAGACAATCAATATGCCGTTTACTGCCACGACGAAACAAATTGCGGACGCAATTATTCTGGCATGGAAGAAAAATGTCAAAGGAATGACACTGTACCGAACAGGATCGCGAGAGGATGTGGTGCTGTCCCTTGAGAAGAGGGAGGAAAAAAAGGAAGAAGCAACAACTGCTCTGGAACTGAAAGTTGCGCAACAACTGCCATTCTCACGTCCAAGGGAGCTGAATGGAAGAACATTCCTTGCACAATCAGGATGTTGCCGTTTGTACATTACAGTGAATACACTGGACGAAAAACCGGTAGAAGTGTTCATACGAACCGTGGGTGCGGGATGTGAAGCGAGCAGTAATGCGCTTGGCAGGAGTATCAGTACGGGTCTACAAAATGGCGTGCCATACGAAAAGTTTGTAAAACAGTTTGCGAAGGTGAGCTGTATTTCGGCTCTGCGAAATAAAAACTCAGAAGGACTGTCCTGTGCGGATGTTGTCGGTAAGTGCATTGAGCTTGCGGCGACAAATCAAACGATCGCGATGCTAGATAATTGGACAATTGAAACAGTAACCCCCGGAATGAAGAGGAATAATCCATGCCCAGAGTGTGGCGAATCTCTGGATTTCGGCGAGGGATGCAACAAGGGCATTTGCAAACACTGTGGATGGTCTGGGTGCAACTAACCAACTCACAGTACACGACTTCGTCGTGTCAATATTTGACCAAACCAGGTTTTAATGGTTTGATCAATCAATCTAAACACTTTTTTTGACAAAACGTCTGTTATGATAAAGATGGCTTTTTGCATTCTGATCTCTTTGATATTCACGACTGAAAAATCGAAAAAAAACAAACAAGACAACAACAATAAACACGCTCTCGAATACATCGCAAGTGGATGCCAAAATTATTTTTTTGCTAGATTAAAACATGAGATATCTCATAAAATATCCCATATCTCTCAAATAAGACGTGCAAGATGAGAGAGAGAGCCAATTCAAAATTTCATTTCAGAATCCGAAAATGGTTTTCTGACGGTTTGTGGAGATCATTATTACAGGTGATGCAAAAACTCGTATCTTCCGATGTCATGTAATAAGATCTCCTTCGAAGATGCAGCCAGGATCAAACATGTCATAGCAAAACAGACATAAATTTTTGAAAAATCTGCAAATATTTATTCTCATGGGAGATCAGCAATAAAAATGTGAAAATTGCGATATTTTGCTATATTACGTCATAGTATTGAATAATAATGGTAAGTACCAATACATACTATCGATGATGATCC
The DNA here is from genome assembly GCA_031255895.1 of Methanocalculaceae archaeon. GTDB lineage: Archaea > Halobacteriota > Methanomicrobia > Methanomicrobiales > Methanocorpusculaceae > Methanocorpusculum. Next base: position 2,641 of record JAIRRQ010000054.1, on the reverse strand, counting down.
AATCTTTTTGCGACACCTAATCAAATAAACATATGACGAATTACGCGTTCAAAGAGCAAAAAATATACCATATGGCAAAGTCACATCTCTTTATGGTTGATATATTGGACATGGAAAATGTCAAGAAAAAAGCTCGTACTTTTGCATCTAAATTTGCGAATGAAAAAGGAGAGAATGAATATTATCAGAATTTTTATGATGAATTGCTTGAAATTTTTGGTGTTTCGAGAAAGAAGATCGTGGGAGCAAGATATCAGAGATCTGTCAGAATAAGAGGTAAAAAAAAACCTGAACAGATAGATTTTTTCTGGCCATCTGTTCTTCTCATTAAAAACAAATCACACCATAGAAATCTTAAAGAAGCGTATGAACAATCAGAGAGATATTACAATGCTCTAGATGAAGAATTAAAACCACAGTACATCATTGTTACCGATTTTGAGGAAATACATCTTTATAAGGGTAGTTGTAAAGATACAATAGCAAAGTTTAAATTAGAAAATTTAGAATCTCACGTAGAGTGTCTGATGTTTATTGCAAAGATGGACGCTGTTAATGTTCCGGTAAGTGAAGACGCGGCTGATACTCTGTCTTTTTTTTATGAAATGCTTCGCGATGCTAAAAATGATGAAAAAAAACTGATAAAGTATCTTATGCGACTTGTATTTTGCATGTTTGCCGATGATACGGGTATTTTTGGAGGGATAGATGATAGAGCATTTTTGCGGTTTATTAAAGAGGAAACAAGGGAAGATGGAGGTGATTTAGGCAGTAGACTACATTGGTTATTTGGATGGTTAAACACACCTAATGAAAGACGTCAGGAAAAACGAGATATCGATCAAAAATATCATGTTTTCCCTTATGTAAACAGTGGTTTATTTGATTTAGATTCTGATCAAGATCCATCTGATTCTATTGATTTTGACAAAGAAACTCGTGAAATACTCATATCCTGTACTTTAGCTGATTGGAAAAATGTCTCGCCAGGCATCTTCGGGACATTATTACAAGAACGAATGGATAAATATGAACGACAACAAATGGGGGCACATTACACATCGGAAAAATGTATTCATCGAGTAATTGATCCACTCTTTCTGAACGATTTAAAGGAAGAGTTTAACAATATAGGAGCAAATTTAAAAAAACTTGATGTGTTTCACGAAAAAATTACGCGGCTAAAAATACTCGATCCTGCCTGTGGATGCGGAAACTTTTTAGTGGTTGCTTACACAGCCATCCGTGATTTGGAAATCGAAATTTTGAAAAAAAAGCTAAAAATTTCACTGAAAGGAAAAAAAATTAGAGCTGTGAAAAATCAAGTATTTTTAAACTATCTAAGGGATCGAAGAGTGAGTATCCAACAGTTTCATGGTATAGAAATACAACCATTTCCGTCAGAAATTGCAAAAATAGCAATGATTTTAATCGAACACAAAAAAAACATGGAGGTGAGCAAGTTGGCTGGAAAAACCTACATGCACATTCCAACTGAACGATATGAAAACATTAAATGTGAGGATGCTCTAGAGACCTCATGGGAACAAAATTGTGACTATATCATAGGTAATCCACCGTTTGTAGCGCCAAAAAAAGGTGGAAACCCAGGAATAATTGCAACGCAACGAAAACAAAGAAAAAAACGCAGTATATATGGTCATGCCAATTATGTTTGTTGTTGGTTTCACGATGCTGCGAGATATTGTCAAATCCCTTCAAAAATCTCTCCAGAAACAAAATGCGCTTTCGTAAGCATAAACAGCATTGTGGAAGGAGAGCATTCTACTAAATTTTTAGCTCCTTTACTAAAAAAAGTAGCAATTGATTTTGCATATCCCTCATTTGCATGGAGTGGAACCGCAAAAACAAATGTTGTTGTTATTGGATTCTCTAGATCTGCAAGAAATCGTGAGCATGAACCAAGACTATATGCTACAAATACCGACAGATACGTTGAAACGAGATATATCAATCATTTACTGGAACCAGATGGCGACGAATATGCTAAAAAAGTGATTAACAAGAAAAGATACCCTAAAATTCGGCAAGGTTGCGCGTTATTAGATGGTGAGATTGTTGACAATGTATTTAAGCACTATTATCAATTCAATTTTGAAGAGTACCGGGAGTATGTCAGAAAGTGGGGGAACACTCATGTCCGCGAGATTGTAAATGGGGAGGATATTATCAATGGAACGAACCATTATGTTCTTGATCTAAAAGGGGTACCGGATGAAGAGCTCAATCACGAAGAGAACATACGATCAAAGAAAGTTGCTGAAATTAGGAAGAATGGAGGTAATTGTGCCAAGAAATTGAGTGATGGTGATTTGGTAAAGGAGTTTCATCACGATACTTGCCGACCAAAATCAGATTATTTGGCGATTCCACGCACATTCACTCTGAAACATGATAAGATACCAATGCGGTTTATATCAAAAGATACATTATGTACTGATAAAGTTCTTTATATCGAAAACCCAAGCAAAAAATTAGAAAATATTCTTCGATCAGATGAATTTTACACATATATTAAGAAACAGTCGAACAAGATGGGAAAGAATGGGATTGGATTGAATTTCGAACTATACTATGATTATCTCGACATGATCAGCTACGCAGAAGATGACGAGGATGA
>JAIRRQ010000046.1 GCA_031255895.1 Methanocalculaceae archaeon | reverse complement strand
TCGTCAGCAATACCAGAAAACCTGCGGGAACCATCACAACCAAGAGAGAAATTCGGCTTGCCATTGAGAAGAACGCACGCCGTTACATCCGAACACACAGATTGAATGCCTGAGAATTGGGGATAAATTCGACCACCAAGTCGATAAAGTACTGTCTGAGCTAGTTTGAGCATTGCCTTTGGTTTCGCAAATATCAGTACAACGCTTGGTACAAACTCAGCCATCTCCAGTGGAGCACACAACGTCGCATATGTCTCCTGTGGAAGATTCGGCACACTATCCATAGTTCGACGACTGGAAGAAATAGACTCATATTTTCCCAAGTTATAATAGTGTTCTCCTGATTTCATAGTTGCGGCCTTTGCCCGAAGACCAAGCGCCCATGCACCACCACCACACTGATGTTTTCTATCGGTTGCGTAGAAGACCATTCCATCGCGAGCAAGTGAGATCATCTGGCAATAACGGATTCTTTCATCAATTTCAGGAATATTTTCTGGAATTTGTTCCGGTGCGGTTACGATTTTTACCGCAACTGGAGATCCAACAAGATCCAGATTTTTTCTGAACACGGCGGAAAATTCTACAAAATTCTGATCTGATTTCATACCATCCATAATAGAACATGGGAAACACAGTTATATATTTATTTTTCTCCCAAATACAGAAAAAATGCGAGAAACACGGGCCAAACAGACAGCATACGAATGTATAAATTCGCACGAAAACGAGGAGATAGGAATGTTTTGAAAGTGATTTTTCAGAGAAGATGCAGAAATAAGTATTACAAAAATCTGAGTTTTTTCTCGACCTTTTCGAAGAAATTCCTCCCTACATCGAGGAAAAGAGCTGGTTCCTGAGATTTTTGCACCACAAGCGATATCTCCTCGCCGAGATCATACTGCATCTGACCGTCAAGTACCAGTTCCGCAGGCTTATTACTCATGAGCCGCACTTCAATCTCCCTCGTCGAACTAATCAGATGCGGCCGTGACGACATCATAAAAGGTGCGAGCGGTACCAGCACAAATGCCTCAATCAATGGATCTACGATCGGTCCGCCAGCACTCATCGTATACGCTGTCGAACCAGTGGGTGTTCCTACAATAAGACCATCCGCGCGGAACCCAGAAGATTTCCTGCCGTCGATAAACGTCTCAAACTCCAGTATCTTTGACGGACAAGACGTAACAATCACTGCCTCATTGAGTGCGGAACCAAACGGTTTACCATCACACGCAATCGTAATACGCATGCGAGATTCAATCGAAAGCGGCAGGGAAAGTTCAGCGAGAACATCCACCATGTGCTCTCGTTCCAAATCCGTCAGAAACCCGACATGACCCTGATTGACCCCTACAATGGGAATCTGATGTGCGAGTAAACGCACAACGCGAAGCACACTTCCGTCACCACCAAGCACAACAATCAAATCAGCGGAAAACGACGGATTCGACAACGATACACCAATATACCCAAGTTCAGATGCAACGGAATCCTCATAAAATACCTCATGCCCTGCATCCACCAGCATCCAGCCAAGCGAACGAGCTGTCTCAACAGACTCCCTGAAATCGATTCTTGACACAATACAGATCTTCATTACGACCTCAGATACTCAATCACTTTGAGATGAATTACGCGGTTTGTTGCAACGATGCATCGACCAGACATCACATTATCCGGAAATTGAACAGGATTCCCATCCGGAAGTGTTACACGGCCACCTGCTTCCTGGCATATCAGAATGCCTGCCGCAGCGTCCGTAACTCGCAGAGTACCTCGCATGTCTACGAACCCATCGAGTCGCCCGCAAGCAACATAGCAGAGTTCGAGAGCTGATGCCCCCAATAGACGCCAACGCCGAATTTTATGACCGAGCTGCATCATCCGTGTCATATCAAATTTCTTTGCATACACGCTCATTGCCGAATGGTCCAGCATCGCTTCGGTTGACACATGAATTGGATTTCCGTTCAGATATGCGCCTTTTCCGCGAATAGCCACAAATGTCTCACTGTTCGCAAGATTTTTCACGTATCCCGCAATCACATGTTCATTATCAGAGAGAGCGATAGATAGAGCATAGAAAGGAATCCCTGAGACTGCATTGAACGTTCCGTCCACAGGATCAAGATAGGCGATCCCTGCATCCCCACCGATATCAACCATACCTGCTTCTTCAGAAAGAAGCGAACGACAAACCTTTTTTTCGCGAAACGCCGACAACACCAGATCCTCTGCCACGCGGTCGATGCGTTCAGTTGGTGTGTTGTCTGCACCGATGCATAGTTCCTCACCACCGTAAACAGAACCAACCAACGATGGAAGTTCGTGCATCATGACATCTCCGATTTCGTCACACACGGAAAGAAATTGAAATGGCGTCACCATAAGATATGTCAGTATTAGTGTGATATCCTCATGAAATCAACGGTGAAACAAAAATCATCTCGTTCTCGTATTTGCACTTCTGTCGCAATACTCATAAGTAATTACCTCACATAGATAATTAGAGTTAATTATCATGAAGGAACAGACGGAAGTTGGTAAGCTCAAGGAGGGGCGCTACGTTGTTGTTGATGACGAACCTTGCAAGATCCAGAGCATCGCAATCTCCAAACCAGGAAAACACGGAGCAGCAAAAGCAAGGCTCGACGTTGTCGGTATTTTTGATGGTCAAAAGCGTTCTGTCGTTTCCCCGACATCCGCGACCGTCTATGCACCGATCGTTGAGCGCAAAATTGGACAGATCCTGACTATTGCAGGAAATGTTGTGACCTTTATGGATATGAAGGACTTCAACAACTTCGAACTTGTTGTTGACGGCGAGATCGTTGCCACATTCCAACCTGCTCAGGAAGTACCCTACATTGAATCTCTCGGCAAGCGCAAGCTTGATCTCTGAAACGGTATAATATATCCATGCAGCTTTTTTCGAATAATCTTTTCGCAGATGCAAAGACAACATACGAAAATTCTTTCTACGTGATATTTGGTGTTCCGTTTGACGGGACAACATCGTTTAAGGCAGGTGCGCGTGATGCTCCCTCGATGATCCGTGCAGCGTCTTACAACTTTGAGACGTATCTGCCGTATTATGATCTAGACATGTCGGAAATATTATCCCATGACATGGGCGATCTCCGCTGCGACTGTCTGCCGGATCTCGTGACAAAGCAGGTAGCAGATGCAGTCTCGAGAGTACAGAAGGATGGAAAGATTCCATTGATGATCGGTGGCGAACATTCGGTGACGATCGGTGCGGTGCGCACGCTTGCACCAACATGGTATGTTGTCTGTGATGCGCATTTAGATCTGCAGGAGGAATTTCGTGGATCTTTCTACAACCATGACTGCGTGACGACGCGGGTTTCAGAGACGGTGAAAAATATTATTCTAATCGGACCGCGCAGCGGTACTCATGATGAGTTTGATACGGCTCGGAAGAAGTATTACCTCTATACAACGGATGTTGTTCAGGAACGCGGCATTTCGTCCATTCTTGATGAGGTAGGAGATATGATAGGCAATGAAACAGTGTATCTATCCATCGATGCTGATGCGATTGACTGTTGCATGACGCCTGGTCTTGGTACACCGGAACCATTCGGACTGACGCCAACAGACATCAGAACGGTTGTCCGCAGACTTGCATCGAAGAACGTGGTTGGGTTCGATTATGTTGAAGTGCTGCCAAACGATGCAGGTCAGACGACAATTGTTGCAGCGCATATTATCCGCGAGTTCATTGCCGGACATCACGCGGCACACCACAGATAAATCAGAATTTTTTTCTGTGGCAATCAGAGAACATTACCATTTTTCTTGAGCAACCCACGGAAAACACTGAATACACGCGTTTTTTGTGATCTTGCGATCGTAAATACGATCAATGACAAACACGTGTTGTCACGAATGTTATGATGCTACAGAGCGATTTCATTTTTACAAGAATACCTTGAGTTTACTAGAAATAATCAAAAACCGTATACTGCTGATCAGTTCAGCATCCCACAAGAATATGCGGAATTTTATGAAAAATACCATGCCACAAAAAAAATTTGATTCATTTAATTTAGTAGTTTTTTACACCATTCTCATCAATCATATCACATGATATTAAGTCAAGACCTGGATAATTTAAAATATCACTCTGTGGATTTGATTGGTATTCTCCTATTGTTTTTATTGCACCAACATACATCATATCACGAATGAATGTGTTTATCAACATGTTCAAAGCTATCGCAAAACAGAATTGTATCCAACAGTGAAGCATTTGGACAATCTTCCAGCAACTCCGTCTCCGAAACGTCACTTGTTGATTATCTAAGAAAAAACATCATTTGGGTGTGGAAAGTCGTTATCCGCACAAATATATCCACTCTCATCACGATATGCACCGCATTCTTTTGATGGAAAATTTGACTGGATCCGAGTTTTTGAGAGAATTTTGTCGTCCTGTTTGGATTTGTTACGAACGTGACAAATATCTCACCTATGCCTATATGAACTAATATCAAGGCAAACATGATGGAAGACAGGTTCGCGTTGTCTTAGATGATGTGAGTCGTATGATCCTCACAGGATGGAAATTTATCACACAATGGATAGGGTCTTGATTCAGCCACCGCAAGAAGCCTACAAAAATACGAGTACATCAACCTATTCGAGAGGTGATTATGGATCACAGAACCAAGTTCGACGCAAATACCAGAGATAAATCAGGATAATGCAGATCATGCATACATCGAGAAGTTTTGCCGAGATAGAGGGATTTCCAGCATACTCACCAGAGTAAAACATCCACAAACAAACGACAGGAATGGAGAAAAAGTTTGAAACGCACAAAAATTCATACCAAAATATAGAACATTTGAGGGTTTATTTTCAGATACAACGAGATTAAACCACATCATAGTCGCGATGGAGAGATGGAAGGGTTGAGAGCATCAGGAAAAGCATATTAGTATAGAGTTCAGTGGCATATTACGAAAAACGACAATTATTTACTGTTCATTTGGCAAACAACATCCGAAAAAGGCTACATGAATGAAAATAGCAGACTAAGTCATATTCGGGCATCACATTTTTCGTAAAATTCCGCGTATTTTTACGGAGTAGTAAGCAGACCATAGGCACGCACATCAGAGTTATTTCAACGAAAATCACACTCATCACCGTAACAGTAGATAGAAATCTTCTTTCACCTTCTATGCGTGGCATTTCGCGCGTCATGGCAATTTCATCACAGTTTACCAGCGGTTCGTCCTAATCTCTACCGGAATCCCCACTCTGTACGAATTTATCTTCCTTGATACAAACACAAAATAACAGATGATTTTGGCAAATTACACCGAATTGACGCTTTTGGCAGATCATCCCCACAACTACTGAAAAGACTACGATGCAGAACTTGTTCAGCTAATACATGAACACACGAACTAGACCTAGACCTAGGTGTCGTGGTTCAGTACTACACATCGGACTTGATGAATACAGTACTGTCTATGTGTGCACATTTTGCAAAATCCTCGATACTGAATCGTACAACACATCCTATTCGAACAATCATCAATCAAAGAGCGAATACGACTGCGTTGCAGGCAGTCATCTGCATCCTCGAGCGTTGTTGGAAATAACCCTACTCCCCCTTCGTAATTACATCATAGCAAACAACAGCAGGTATCATCTCCGGAACCTCACCCCACGCTGCAGTCCACTCTCCGATGACCACATACACAGCATCAATCGCCGTTTTTCCCGGTATTGTGATTATTTTGTCCGTTGGCAAAAGTTCATTGCACAATCCTGTCGCCCAGGCATCCGCTTTCGCCGGATCTCTTGAGAACACAACCACCGCATCCGCAACCCCGAATGAAACTGACGATCCAACCGTCGCAGACGACGTGCATACAGCCTGGATTTCCGGTCCAGGGGGCAGTACAAACGCATATTTCCCTGACACTGGAGCAGTGCCTGCATACAAACCAGCGCGTATCGGTCGACTAGTTGTCACAAACACAATATCACCACCGTTGTCAACCAAACCAAACGTTGCACCAGCGGCAACCATACTATCCACCCCAGCCCACGCGATCGCAGCCGCAACTGCCGCCATCGGCCCGACATTCGCCTCAATTGCAGCTGCTGCCATTCGTTGCACGATCAACGGGGCGTCGGACTCCACCGACACAGGTGAGTAAGAAATTCCAAAAAAAGGATCATTACATATGTAGGATTCAAGATCTGTCCGACCAGCAAGCATTCCCTCTTTTGCCGCCGCAATGTGAACAGGATCATCAGCAAGAATTGTCGTAATCGTCTGACGAAACTCAAAATGTTCGCGAATCATTTTTGCAAACCAAACACACGCTGCGAACAGTACATCGCACGCCAGTTGCATCCAATACGCTCCATTGGATCGTGCAAAATCGCATTTTGCTGAATTTTCTCCGTAGCATCCGGTTGTTTGAAAATTTCGAAGAACCTCGCAACCATTTCATCCTCTACACTCAGCAGCGTCCAATCATCGTCATCTTCAACACGTGAACATCCCGCATTTGCCGGAATATCAAAAGCAAGAATTGCATTTGCAATGCCTGCATCTTGTACACCATCGTGGTCGAAGAATATCATCAGTTTCATTTGTATTACCTCTCTCCACTAAATCACCGAGATCACACGAATTCAGCATGTCAAACACTTTTTTGCTGTATCAAGATCGCTTGATGTCAGAAGTTAAGGGATGCAACTGATCATCGTGCCGGAGGTTCCAGTTGCAACGGCATCCACTTTCCGAAGTGCTCCGTACATGCCAAGTTTTTCAGAGACGCCCAACATCACTTTGATTATTACAACCCTCACACTTCCATCGCGGACGCACTCATTAATATCATCGATGGATTTGTACATATAATTTGAGGTATCCTGATTCCACATATATAAAGTGATTTATTAATCATATAGTATCAATATCTATCCAATAATGTACATCGATGAGTTCGTTCGAAAACTTGAAACCATCGCTCCACCTGCTCTTGCGGATGAGGTTGACAAGTACCGTATCGGTCTAATTCTAGAAGGAACAGAAAACATCGAAACAATTGCCTGCGCCTTAGATGCAACGCCTCATGTTGCAGAGATGGCAGCAGAACTCGATGTAGATGCATTGGTGGTACATCATCCAACATTCTGGACACCAATGCATAGAATTTGCGGCAGAAACGTGGATATCGCTCGATCGCTTCTTGCAAACGACATAAATCTGTACGCGATGCACACAAACTTTGACCATGCTGATGGCGGCATCAACGATGCGCTTGCAGATCTACTGTGTCTGACCGATCGTGTAAAGGGTTCACTTGAAATTGTAGGTACAATGACAAAACCATTCGCAGAAATCGCGAAAATTCTCGGCTGCAGTCTTCGCGTCTGGGGAGACGTGGGAGAGGTAACTCAACTTGCAGTTGCGGGAGGATCTGCCTTTAGCTGGAAATTAATCGAAGAATCGATAGAACTTGGAGCTGAGGCGTATCTTGCATCCGAGTTGAAGTACAACATAGCCCGCGAATCTCCGATTCCCTGTATCGAAGCGACACATTACGCATTGGAAACACCAGGTATGCGTGCACT
>JAIRRQ010000116.1 GCA_031255895.1 Methanocalculaceae archaeon | reverse complement strand
GATAATTGCCGCGGGAGCCACATTGTTTTGTGCGAGACCGTACATCGCATACGAGCCGACAGTGGATCCTTTTCCGTAGGGGAAGGCAAAAACTTTTCCTGCGATGGATTGTCCGTGCAGTGGGTGTTTTTCGTCGATGATGATACCTGTCGCGATGTCAACGCCTCCGAGAAAGGAAATGGGTGTGTCTGTATAGAGAAGTTCGCCTGATCCCATGCCTTTGGCAATACTGCGACCTTTCATATTCATACCAGTGTTATATGTGAGTCTCTGGCATTAAAACCTCACAGAACCATTACACTATTATCTCAGTACAACCGATAAATTCGGTAACGAGAATTTCGTTTATGAATCATAAGATGAATGGGAATGTTATGATCTGGACAGTTGACACATGGATTGCCCTTTTTTTAATTGTGATCTACTTTGCTCTTTTGCTTGGCATCGGTATATGGGCGGCAAAAAAAATCAAAAATTCAGAGGATTATATTCTTGCGGGGCGAAGCCTTGGGTTCTGGATATTTGTCCTGTTGCTGATAACATCCATTTGCAGTGGGGTCACGCTTATTGGTGGAAGCGGCATGGGATTCATCTATGGCTGGCCAAGTATCTGGGATCAAATTTTCGTGCCTTTATCTGCAGTGTTTTGCATTGTGTTTTTTGGTTCAAAACTGAATTTGATCGGAAAAAAGCAAGGAATCATCACGCTGGAAGATTACTTTTCCCTCAGATACGAAAACGATCGTGAGCTTCGAACGCTGTCTGCGATCATTGGTATTCTAGTCTCACTGGTTTATCTCGTTGGTCAATACACCGCCATTAGTATCGTCCTTGTCTGGTTGTTTGAGATGGAACATTGGCAGGCGCTGCTGATTGCAACTGTTATTATCACCACATACACTGTTCTCGGTGGTTTGCATGCCGTGTCCTGGACCAGCATGATGCAAGGGTTGATTCTCATTTTCGGCATGATCATCTTCGCACCGATGATCGTGACGTACGCCGGTGGATTTGAGCACATCAACATTGTCCTTGCTGCAATTGATCCAAATTTGGTGATGCCAGCTTTTCCAGAGAAATACGCCGAATATGCCTATATTACACCGGAAATCATTTTTTCATTCGGCATTTTGCTGGTGGTTGGTCTTGCCTGTGCTCCCCACGTGGTATCCAATGTTCTTGCTGTAAAAGATGTCCGTTTTTTTCGATGGGCGCCGTTAATTGTGTTTGTGATCTATCTGATCATCTCTATGCTGGTTAGGTTCTCAGGAATGGGGGTTAGAACACTAGTTGAGGTGGGAAATGTTGTCTTGCCAGATGTCATCAACTCCGTCGATTATTCGTTTGTCTATGGTATCAGTGCCTCTGTCGGAGGTGTTGGTGCAATGGGACTGTTTGCGGTGATGATTCTTGCTGCGGTCATGTCAACGACCGATCGATTGATGCTTACTATCGGTACTCTATTTTCCTGGAACATCTTCAAGATGATCCTGTGTCCCAAAGCAACGGAAGCGCAGATTATTCGCGTGAGTCGGATCACCATGTTTGTCGCGGTGATTATCTCTCTTCTGCTTGCCGTTAATCCACCTGAAATTCTGGTGTTTCTGATCTTTCTTGCCATCGGTTTGATCCTCGCATCCTTCGCGATACCACTGATTGCTGGGATGTACTGGCGCAGAGCTACAACCGAGGGGGCAATCACAAGCATGGGGGTAGGGTTAGTTACTGCGCTGTGTTTTGGCTACTACGATCGATTTATGGGACAGTTGCCGATGCATTTTTCCATGTATGCACTGATATTTTCGATTACAGCAATGGTGATCGCAAGTATCCTGACGAAAAAAAATTCGGATGCAGCACTGGATATTACGTATACTGGATGGTATCTCCATCCGAAGGAGTAAACAACCTTATGTTGATGTTTTACGCCACCCGTTTTACTCATTGTTGGGTGTAATTAGGATCCTTGAAATGACACATCTCTAAGGATCTTTTGGGCAAAATGCAAATAGTGGACGATAATTGGCATTTTTCATTGCTTCATCTCCATGAATGCGGGTAACTAGTTTACGTTATGATAAAAGCGCGTCTTCTTGTGTAGTATGTTCTGCTACGATTGTCACTCTAATCCAATTTGGTGGATTTTTTGTTCATTCTTCTTACTCCCTATTCTTGATGTACGATTTGTCATTCTATATTGCCGTGTGAAAACGTGAATTCCATCAAAAAATCCTCTCATGCGTTATTTTTGTTCATTTATAACAAACAGAAGAGACAGTATGATAATGAAGATCCCACAAAGTGATGAGTAAAACTGTAGATCGGTCGTCAGTTTAGTTCACTCATCTCAATGTTTCTGGTTTTTTTTAAAGATCAGGATGCTTCAGATGCCACTCTGTCCGACGGAGGACACCGTGAATCGTGCTAGCCTCGCGGATCGTCAGGTTTGTTCTGCCAAGTACGCGCTTTGCAAGAAGAATGGTGGTTTTTCGTTTTTCAATTGGATGATTGATGCTTTCCAGGAACTGTTCAAAATGCGCGTAGAGAGCATCCATCTCAACCCGGTTGGCAAGTTTATACTCTCCTCGGGGCAAATGCGCAAGTTCATAGCATATCACCCCGATTGCATGCGATATGTTCATGATCGGATACTC
>JAIRRQ010000031.1 GCA_031255895.1 Methanocalculaceae archaeon | reverse complement strand
TGTCCTTACCTGATTTCAACACATCCTGTGCATGTTCAGTGACAGCAACAATAGACGCCGCCTCAACAACAATATCGGTTGATTCGGAAAGGAATGCTGAAAAATTCGAAAACGGTTTTGCACCGAATTCGTGAGCAAACGTCTCCACACGCGCAGGAACTGCATCATACACAGCCGTTATTCTGAAATTTTTCTGACCTGCAGCAATGATGCGGCCGATATTTCCGCATCCAAGCAGACCGACGGTGATCATATATACTAAGTATCAGAGTGCACGTAATTAAGGATTATGTCGATGCACAAATTTCAGATACTTTGATCACACTTAATTTAATACGAAAGTACCGAAAATATCATGATCGTGTAACCCCGATTTGTGATAGTTTTTTTTTTGATAATCCAATTTAATATCATGAAATCCCCATGAAGCTGCATAAGATGAAATCCAGGATATTTACGGTGATCAGGAACACAATGTGCATCTGAATGCAGAAGTGGCTTTACAGGGACACAACATTCCACGAGATTGTCGAAAAACATTATGGAAGCATGTACGAGAATCACATCAACATCACTATCTATGAAAGATCAATTGGATTTTTGATAAATTTTGGCGAAATCACGATCATGCTGACATCGACTATGAACGGATAGTATCAATAAAAAACTGTGAAAATTTGCGACGATGCGCGAAAAATACAGGAAGAAAAATGGAGAATTATAGCTACATTCACCCATGGAACCGATACGGGGAAAAATGGTACGCAGGTGGTATGAACAATCCGACAAACCAGATTGAATATCGTTGAACGATCACTATTCCGATCGAATCTCTACCCATGTCTATGTTCATATCCACTTCTGGGAAACAGAAACTGATCGTGTCCACGGCTTGAAAAACGAATCAGTGGATAGTGCGAAATTACGAGAAATTTCAGTACAATTCAGGTATGATTGAGATTTTTCGGTTAACAGACTCACAATGACGTTTGAAAAGAATTTCGCGATTCACGGGCTGCCACAGTCTAATTATCTTCGGTCCATTCATCTATTGCTTTACATCAACGATGTCACTATCTAGAGAGAGACGCATCACGATCACAAAAATCCGTCATCATCAAGGAAGATCTAGAAGTTCTCAAAAGAATATTATATGCGCAACAGAATTTACCCACGGATCAATTCCTTATAATTTCAATCTGTTGAAACGAAAAAGATCGTGCGGAAGGTCGCGTACTTCGGAGACATCTGCTATATCCCAAAAAAATTATGATTCATTTAATGGAAAGAATACTCTGTATCGTACTTAACCAAGAGAAAATTCCGCATGGATTATTTGTGAAATAGCATCTCAAACATTTTATTGTTTTTTCCAGACCCTCAGTCGTAATTCCTTATCAACACTTCATCGATATCCCCTCTTTTCGATCCCACAGAATTAACAGAACGTTTAGTTTGAACAGTAGTGATGTGGTAATCGACATATAATTTCCGAATAAATTCCGTCGAAGAATTGGAAAGCAAAAATTTGATATTGCGACAGGTAAGATGATCGCAGTACTCTTTTAGACGAATTTGTTCCCCCTTTCCAAACCCTCCTTTATTGTACCAAGTAAAGTTAGCTGTGTTCGACACAGGATCATAGGGAGGATCCAAATACACGAAAGTGTTCTTTGGCAAATTGTCGAGTACCATGGTATAATCTTGACAGGAAAGAGAAACATTTGATGACTGGAAATAGATATGAACAGCACGTAAAACCGACTCGTTGACGATATTAGGATTTTTATAGTGACCAAATGGTGTATTAAATTCACCAAAACTGTTTACTCGAAAAAGGCCATTGTAACAGGTTTTGTTGAGATAAATAATACGTGAAGCACGTTGAACTGGGGAAAGATTTTGATACAAGGATTTATTACGATCCCAATCACGAACAGAATAGAAATATTCTGGAGTATTTTTATGTTTTTTGAGATCGAGAATAAGATCATCAACATCATCCCTAACCACTGCATAGATATTGACTAACTCTTTATTGAGATCATTTATAATGATGTTATGTGGCTGTAATGTGAAGAGAACAGCTCCTCCTCCTAAAAATGGTTCACAATATGAGGAAATGTATGTTGGTACAAGTGAGATGATAGCATCTAACAACTTCCGTTTTCCACCGACCCATTTCACAGCAGGCATTACAGGTTTATTCACCATATTACAACCTTGAACAAAGTTTCAAGCAATTCAGAAGAGGATTCTATTATAATTATGTGCTAAAGCAGTTAATAACTATTGATCACATGGTGTGAAAATGCCGAACATATCAATGTAGTGCAATCTCAACCATACACTCACCTCGGTTTTGCGAGGGAAAAAGATTGGGGAAAAACACACAGATCCTTCATAAGAGGAACCCTGGTCTTCCTATCCTGATCTATAATTACTCACACTCTTCCATCCCATACTATGTCCTCAAAGTCGGAACGATAACCTTGTTTTCCGGCTTCAAGTTCGCCAGAATTACAACATAGTACTTATCGTTCACCTGCAAAATAATCAATCGCCCGGATAATCTCAGCAATACAACGCAACTTGCCGTCATCAGAGGGATAATAGATCATCGCACGACAGGCATCCATCGTACACCTTACCATATGAGGAGGAAACCTCTAGGTCCAGAATCACAATCTTCTGGAATGAGGAATGAACAACCTGTTCCTACCCAACATCCATCATTCACACAAAATGAGGAAATGAATTGTCAATAAAAAACAGATTACGCAACAATTCCAACCTCGAACTCAGAACATTTCATTCATTATAGAACACTACGAACACAGTTATACAAACAGAATAAAATCCGACAGGTGAAAAAACAGTACGACTTCCACTTCTTGTCCACACCAGTAGTCACACAGATCGATCTTGCCGTGGGAGGGATCTGCGATAACCAAGGGAGGCAAGAAATAAGGTATCTCGTGGTAAAAACCACCACAACCACGTTCGTCATAGAAAGTACCACATGCACAATTGATACCGTTACGCATTTTTGTGGTCCATCTTTCACGCATATACGTCAATTAAAACACCAAGTAAGAAGGATTTCAGTTGATAGCAAAAAATTCAGATCAGAAAATGTACGCTGAAGTCGGTTAAAAGCACATATATAGCATGTTAACGAATTATGTAAGCTACAATAACTTTGTGTATTTGTACCCGACAATCTAACATATGGCAAGTGGGAAGAAATACCATCGCCAGGAGAATATTCGTGTGGGACTGGAATTTAACCGGAATTACAGTGGCATTCATAGTCTACTTCGCAGTAATGATCCATATCGGATTCTTCTACTTTAAGAAAACCAGAACAACAAGTGACTACGTGCTTGGTGGAAGAAAACTGCATCCATTTGTTGCAGCAATGTCTGCTGAAGCATCTGACATGAGTGGGTGGCTCTTACTCGGCCTGCCAGGTCTTGCCTACACAACAGGTATGTCCACAGCAGGTTGGACTGCTATCGGTCTTGCCATTGGGACCTATTTAAATTGGAAGTTCATTGCGAAACGTCTGAGAGTCTACACACACAAAGCAAGGGACTCTTTAACCCTTCCTGAGTTCATCACCAACCGATTCCAAGAAAAGAGGGGATTCATCACTGCTATCGCATCCATCTTCATTCTGATCTTCTTCATAATCTATACATCTGCTCAGTTCAAAGCAGGAGGTGTTCTGTTCAGCTCACTGGTTACCATCTATGGTGTGAATTTAAATGCATTCGACATCACGGATCTTTCCTCGCTTTACATCGCTGGAGTTCTAATCTGTGCATTGATTGTCGTTTGCTACACATTCACCGGAGGATTCAATGCAGTCTGCATCACAGACACCATTCAGGGTATTTTGATGCTGTTTGCTCTGTTGCTGGTACCAGTCATCGCCTGCGGGATCCTGTTCGGAAACTATGCGAGCTTCTGCATTGTTGACCTGCAGACGTTTTCGCTGTTCCATGAGTACAATGCAGCAAGTGATATCTTTGAGTGCATCTCAATCTTTACAATCGTTTCAGGGCTTGCCTGGGGATTCGGCTACTTCGGTCAGCCACACATTCTCCCACGATTCATGGCAATTAAAGATCCTGAAGAGGTTCCAAAGGCTAGGTTTGTCGCAATGATCTGGGTAATCCTCTCATTATGTGCGGCGATTTTGGTGGGTCTTGTGGGACAACTAATGTTCCCAGAACCGGCTCTTGTCAGTAATCCTGAACAAATATTTATTCAGATGACCGACAGTGTACTTGGTGTTCTGCCATTTATTGCAGGAATCATCTATTGCGGAATCCTCGGGGCAGTCATGAGTACCGCATCTTCTCAACTACTCGTTGCATCATCGGCAATCTCCCAGGATCTGTACAAGAATATCATCAACAAGGCAGCGTCCGACAAACTCCTGTTGACAATCTCTCGGATAACTGTTTTGATTGTCTCCGCAGTTGCAATCATCTTGTCCCTCGATCAGGGCAGTACCGTATTCAGAATAGTGTCCAATGCCTGGGCAGGATTCGGATGTACATTTGGTACAGTTATTCTCCTTGGTCTATTTTGGAGACGAATGAACTGGCAGGGAGCACTCGCTGGAATTATTGTAGGAGGGGGGGTGTCTCTCAGCTGGGGCATGTACTTAACAGCAGTTACGGGTCTGTATGAAATGGTGCCTGGTGTGATTGCAAATTTGCTTGCAATCTATCTTGTTTCGCGACTCACGACCGAACCAGAGAAAAAAGTCATCGACATGTACGACGAGTACGTGGCGGCAATTGGCAACAGAGGCACCTGAATACTCACTCTCTACTTATTCAAATATTCCTTTCTCGATCAGTCCGACGTGATGAATGTTTGTCCACAGTTTTCAGATACCGCGGGAGAAACATATTATCATGAGGGAGGCAGAGAAATTTATCAAAAGGAAATGATGTTAGAATTTGACACAAAAACATCGAAACCTTGGATGGAAAAAGATATCTTGTAGATTGAAAAAATAATTCATGAATGTTCGGTTCAGGTGAAAAATCCAGGATATCGGAGCGTGAAAATACTCCCACCCCCATATGACAAAACATGCACTAAAAAACAACAGAATATGGAAATATAGCAAACCATCTCTCTTTCAATAGGCTGCACAAGACAGCATCATCCAAAATTAGTTTGTTTTACGATATATTGAAATCCATGTCACAGATACGCCATGATTCGATACTAACAACAACAAGCTACTGGATACGCTTTTATGATACCTAGGAGAAAACATATTGTATTATGATAAAGGTCGCAGTCAATGGCTACGGGACCATCGGAAAACGCGTGGCCGATGCAGTCTCCGCACAACCTGACATGGAAATCATCGGAGTCTCCAAAACCAGACCCAGTGCAGAGGCATTCATCGCACAGAAACGAGGTTATCCTCTGTACATCACAGACATCGCTAAGAAAAAAGCCTTTGAAGAAATAGATATTTTGATTGCTGGAAGTGTAGAGGAGATGATCCAAAAAGCTGACATTGTTGTCGATGCAACACCCGGAGGAGTGGGAATCAACAACAAAGTGCTCTACGAAAAATACAGCAAAAAAGCGATCTGGGAGGGGGGCGAGGGACACAAGGTTGCAGAATTTTCCTTCAACGCATCCTGTAACTACACTGAAGCGATCGGTAGACAGTACGCCCGAGTTGTTTCTTGCAACACGACTGGCCTTTGTCGTATCATCAACCTCATCGATTCAGTCATCGGTGTGAAAAAGGTTCGTGCCACCATGATTCGCCGTGGTAGCGATCCAGGTGACGTCAAACGCGGACCGATCGATGCAATCGTTTTAAACCCAGTCACAATACCATCACATCACGGATCAGATGTGCAGAGTATTCTCCCACACATAAATATCGTCACCTCCGCCATGATCGTACCAACGACTCTGATGCACATGCATTTCCTCAACATGGAATTAAAAAATTTTGCAACCAAAGAACAGGTGATCGAATTGATCAAAACACACTCACGTCTCGGTCTGATCGAGAAGAGTTCCGGTATCACGAGCACAAGTCAGCTTAAGGAATATACCTCCGATATCCTTCGTCCGCGTGGTGATCTCTGGGAAAATGGCATCTTCGAGGATTCAATTTCAATACTGGACGGAACAGATCTCTATCTCTTCCAGGCAATTCACCAAGAAGCAGATGTTGTTGTGGAAACAATAGATTGCATCCGAGCGATGATGGGTGACGTGAAATCAGCAGTTGAATCGATTGCGATCACCAACAAAGCGGTCGGCCTAACAACTATTCATTAATTCTTTTTCGTATGAACTTTGACGATCTGATCATTAGCCCAGATGCAACGCACCACCTCTACTGTGGTACTCCGATCTACAAACGCAGATTTCACCGTGTCGGTTCATTCCACTTCCCAGGGCTCGCCGCAGTCTCTGACGATTCAGGTGCCTATCACGTGACATTCCTCGGAGAACCGGCGTACAAAGAGCGATACGCGTGGGTCGGAAATTTTTCAGAGGAGAGTGTTGCACCTGTCCAAACTTCAAATGGACGATATCTCTTCATCGATGAAAATGGAAAACCAATCACCATTGAAACGTACTTATATGCAACCGAATTTTCGGAAGGATCAGCAGTAGTATATCATGAAACATTCGGCGCAACCCACATCACCACTGCAGGAGAATTGCTCTACGGAGACTGGTACTATGATGCCCTACCATTTGCAAGAGGAAAAGCGTACGTTCGCGACGATGACGGATGGCTATTCATTAACTCTGACGGAACAGTTCTGAAACGAACAGAAAAACCGAATGCCATCTTTCCTCTGCAAGGAACAGTCCGT
>JAIRRQ010000007.1 GCA_031255895.1 Methanocalculaceae archaeon | reverse complement strand
CGAAGTTGCACCGAATCCTTGAAAATCGAGGTGCAGTAATGCACCTTCGGATGACCATTGATCTCACGAGCCCACTTCGTCGATCCTTTGATCGCATTGCAAAGAGAATTCTCGGGTTCAAGTTTTCGTTCCCGCATCGCATCCGCACAAAAATCACCCCACTCCAATTGATTGATGTTGAGAAAATCGAGGCTATCGAGCAATGGGAAGAAACAACGCAATCCAGGAAGTGATGGCACTTCCACCCCGACGGAAAAACCCATCCTTTTTGCGTTTGCAATCGACTCAGGATACTTCGAATCCATGATAGTGTTCCATTCTTCGTGCGGGGGGTGCATTCGAATCTCATCAACACACGAAACAAGTGTTGCAAGTTCATTCTCAGTCGGTGCATGACCTGTGTAAATATGTATGTGATGCTCTGGACCGAAATGCTCCTTCAAGTACATGCAATAATCGATCACCCGATCGAGTTCAAGCAACGGTTCGCCACCGGTAACACCAGTCCCCAGCGCGTCCATGATCTCTGCCTCGTGGATTGCCTCATCGGGTGTGGTAATCTCTTCACCATTTGCGAAGATCACATCCACATTTTTTCGCTCTTCTGAAAGTGGACAGTACCAACAATCACGGTCACATCGTCCGGTGATGAAGAGAACGAGTTTTGCTCCATGATAACAGAGAGTACACCCTTTACTGAGATTTTTTGGGATTTTATCCTTTGCTCTCGCCATTGTTACGCTGTCATTTCATTCAGTCGGGAAAGTGTCGCATCACGACCGATAGCTTCTAGAAACCAACCGAGACGCGGACCGCGATCAACACCGAAAAAAGCGCGGTACACTGCGATGAACAGCTCCTTTCCAGTGATTCCAGCGTCGATTGCCGCATCATAGACGGCGTTGTGCAGAATGTCAGCCTTCCATTCACCAACGGCAATTGTTGCAGAATAAGCGGCAATCGCAGCTTTGACATTTGCAGGCTCTGTTGATGCTATTTCAGGCAAAATAGGCTTAATTGAAAATTTCACATCATCGGGGGCATGACGTTCGAGCCACATCTTTGCCCGTTTCGCCTGAACAATTAAGACGTTCTTGTTCACAATCTCGTAACCACTACGCTCGAGAATATCAAAGATGTCGTCATCATTCCGGGCAATCTGGACAACCGTGACCATGTGACGGAACGGAATCGTGGTCTGCGGGGACGCAATGACAGATAGTTCATACTCACGAGAGTCACCAGACGCTGCAACACGATCGTACGCATCGATTAATCGAAGCAGACTCATGCCTGGATCAAATGTGATTGTTTTGTCCGGTTTGGTCTTGGCAATCATGTAACGGAGTATCTCGGGCGGGACGATGTCGAGCATGTCGCGAATGGTGAGGGAAACACCTTTGGAAGAGTGCATCTCGCCACGACCTTTGAGACTGATCCATTCATAGGTTATAGGTATCGGTGCTTCGTAGCCATATATTTTTTTGGTGATGTGTCTCCCAGTGTCGTAGGAACCACCGGGAGATGCATGATCCTTGCCAAACGGTTCAATGGTGACTCCGTACACCGACCAACGCATCGGCCAATCCACGCGCCAGACAAGTTTTCCGTCACCTTTTGAGTAGTCGGAGATTCCCTCATATCCGCATGAACATCGATAGATTACGATGTGTTTCTCGAGATCATGCGAGAGAATGGTTGCCTGGGAGATGATACCACATTTTTCACAGATAGGATAATACGGCGTCCACCCATCTTCGAGTCTGCGACCGGAAATTTTTTCAAGAATTTCTTTGATCTCTACCGCATGTTCAAGGGCTTCTTTGATCTGTTCGGTAAACATACCAGAACGATAGGCTTCGCTTGTTTTGACAATACGGGGATGAATGTCAAGTTCCTCGATCGCAGAAAAAAAAGGATCAAGAAAGTGTTCAGCGTAACTTTTGTGTTCGCCACATGGACAGGGAATATCTGAAATCGGCCAACCGATGTATTCCTGGTATGAGTCGGAGAGAAATGGATAGACTTTGCGAAGAGGATCGAAATCATCTGCGACATAAACAAGTTCTGCGTCAACACCACGACTCTTCAGCGCCTTATAGATCATGTCACCAGTCATAACTTCACGCATGTTACCAAGATGAATGGGTCCGGATGGGGTGATTCCTGTAGCAATGAGCTGGTGTCTGTCTGACGGGACGCAAGATGTTTTGGCGTCGGCCCAGTGAATTTTTTCGTTCACACGTGTGTACTCCTCTAAATGTATAATTAAGATATATATGTGCTCTCAATTCAGATATATTCCTTGATGTCTGTATGGGAACTGCGGCATTCATCACAAAGTGCAAAACCAGATGGTCTGAAAAACAGGAAAAACGCATATCAAGCAGTTCTGAATCTACTTGACAACCATCTTTGGATTAATAATATTGCCTGAATCATAAAAAGAGATATTCTGATCTGAAAAATACTGAGGATTTTTTGAAACAAAATCCGTCATCGACGAAATTACATAATCAAACACATTCATAACAATCATCAGAACCTCCGTATTGTTCGACAGGCTCATAAAAACCGATAAGACGAAACATCATTGCGATCGCTGCAGTATCAATCAAAGACAGATAGCAAAAGATATGCTAAACATGGTGATCACGATCCATCAGAACAAAAATCGCGCCGAAAAACAGGAGAACACTCACAGGATACTGCAGTAGGACATCATTGATGGTCAATCATTACCATCGTTGTCCATCAATAATGTTCGGAAACTGAGAAAAATACACAGTATCGATCGGAACGAACGACACAAAATATCCAATGCACCCGATTGTCAGAGATTTTTGAACAGCAAAATGAATCATGAACACATCAATCAGATCCCACACAACTATCGTCATATTATCCGACACAAGATATTTTACGGAAAACAGGATAAATACAAATTTTTGCATTTATATAATTAAAAAAAATCGCTTGTTGAAGCTTTCGGTAGAGAGAGAAAAAATTTGCACAGGTTATCCGCTCAGCATCAACAACAATGACTACAGATAAGACACTTTATCATGTAGCGGAGTACTGGAAATAACTACATTGTTTGGAGCAATCATCAGATCAAGAGCTGGAAAAGATGTTAGATCATTACTGCTGTTTCCGATAAGGACGGCAAACACAATCACCAAAACAGGAATACCCAAAAGAATAGCAATGATCAGTTTTAGCAGAGCTAAAACCTCATCGGAATAACATCTTCAATTTTCGATACATCCCAGATCATAGGAGGGCACGCACCAGTCTTCCGTACAGTGTACTCTGCAGCAGCAGCCTGCAAATATCCTGATTCCGGTAAAATAAACATTAGATCGATTCGCGGATCCACCGGAGAGGACGAAACAACCCCAAGAGCTTCACGAAGATGCTGATACAAAACACTCGACGGATTTTGTGTGACCGCATAGCAAGATGCTGCAAACGCCTCATCATATTCGCCCATACAAGCAAGAACGCGAGCACGACCTGCCCACGCTGCAGGGAACAGACTATTGATCTTCAGTGCCGCATCGTATGCAGCAGCAGCCTCCTGATACTGACCAATCTCATACTCCAACCATCCAAGATCCGCAAACAGATTAGCTCGCATCTCGCGTCCTGAATTTGATCGAAGCGCAATCCGCAACATTGATCGTGCCTCATTCACTCTTCCAACGGAAAGTAGTGCCTGCGATGCCGCAGAACACACAATCGCACGTTCATCATCACGGGTGGAGCGTGTTGTCATTTCGGCAAGAATTATATCCAGATTATTAGATGAAAGATGTGGAATAATCTGCTCAATCACCACAGAAATATCACCATTGTCCTTCCATGCATCTGTAATCGCCGAATTTAACTCATGGACAATATCCATAATCGGTGCCCCTCTTGCCGCAAGAACAACAGTACGCTGGGCAGAAGTCATAGCATACTTTTCCGCATGAGTTCCAGCTGCCATCGCTGCAACAAACTCCAACGAAGAAATATCCAAAGACCCTGCCCGTCCATACCACTCAAGCGCACAACAAGGATCAAATCCAAAGTAGGAGGAAATACCTCTTACTACCGCAGTGGTAGACTCAGCTTCCTCATCTTTCGCTGCCAATGAAAAAACATCCAGTTTCCCATCTGCAGAGAGAAATGAATTCATCTCCAATAATCGCGACATCGCAGCAAACATCAGATCTTCGACTCCATTTTCCGCATCAAGCACATGCTCAATATGTCGGTACTCCTCCTCATACGCATGACGTCTTCGACAGGATGTCGCAAGATCCAGATACAAACGCAACTTTTCAGACATCGGCAACATACTCGCGATTCCAGCAATCCGCATATAGTAATCCGACATATCCTCACCAAGATCTTCACCAACATCACACAAATTCTTCAGACCGGACGCCTTCTTATATCCGCCAGCACACCGAGATGCAATAAAGGCGTTTTTGTACGCTTCGAACGCATTATCAAAATCACCGAGCTTTCTGAGAATAGTTCCCATTGATTCAAACGAAGAAATTTCCGCAGGCGTTCCGGGAAATGCAAGAGTGATATTTGCATACAGATTCATCGCAGGATTGTCATTTCCCGAAGCATACAACCAATTCGCTGTAGAAAGTGCCGCGTCGGGTGTTTTGCATTTCAGAAGCGGAGCACATAGCGCATCCCATTCGGACAACGTTGGCTGTGGCATATTTAGCCAAGTAATCATCTCCGCGCGTGTGAGAGAAGAGAACCATGTTCCCGCAATACAGACAACACATTCGCATATCTCCTGGGAAGAAAGAGCAGGGACCCCAGCAGAAACCGCCACGTACCGATCAAGAGGATATTCATGCCAAAACGGACGAATGTCAACATCGAAGTACATGCCGGGATTCGCAATCTCAGCAACCATAATGCGCCTGGTTTCCAGCTGCCACCAACTCAAAGGATGAAAATCCCCGACAGATGCAATTATCTCAGCAACCTGATTCGTCCCTGAAACATAAGATCGCAGCAACGCAGCAACCACAATCATCCGTGTACCGTTTTTTTCCGCAGCCGCTGATGCATACTCCCGCTTCAACCACTCCTCAACCGACAAGGCACCGACATCTGTCTGGCCCAATACCGCAAGAAGATCCATCAGAACCTGACTGTCATCAGGTTGTTGCAGAATAACAGAAAGCACCCTGGCATGAAATCCCCCATCCACGCTCATCCGGTGCAGAAACAGATTGCGAAACAAAATATGTTCGTGCACACGTTTGCACACAGTTTCGGTTGCAACTTCAGAAAAAATCCTCTCTAAAAGAGTTTCTAGATAGTCACAATAACATTGTTGGATCAGATTCCCCTCACTGATTCGCATAATTATCTAGTGTTCTGTGCGTTGACACTATGTATGCCTTATGATGGTTCTAAAAAGAACGATAAAACAGAAACAGATTCACATAGAACCAAAAGTGCAGGGGGAGACCCAGAATTTTTGAGTCTGGCCTACACTATGGAAATGTTAATTTGTTGTTCAGCGAGATTACACCAATTTGTACAGCGGGCCGTTGTGATCCTGAACCTCTCCACCGAGTTCGATGAGAGCTTCGGACAGAACAATATCAGAGAAAGCTGCTGCAGTTGCGATGCCTTCCATGTTCTCAATCGGACCGAACATGATGAGGTCGGCACCAAGGGTCATTGCCATAATGTTACATCCGATATCAGGTGATGACCAGGCAATCTGGCGAATGCCCTCTATACCACCATAATGGTGGTGGAACATTTGCTCTGCAAGGACGTCTTTTCCCTTGTACTGCTCGTGAATGTTCTTTCTCCAGCGTTTCAACCAGGTCCAGGACACGGTCATGTTGTGGTATGCACCACCAGTCGGCAAACCGTGGATTGCCTTGCACGCAAGAATTTCACGGAAAGAACCAGAAGAACCAAGACCAAGCGGAGTTGCTGCAGTGTCGAGAATTGGGCGCTTGATACCGCACTCTTCTGCGATTTGAATCATACCCTTTGCCTGACCAGCAACACCACCCTCGGAAAGTACTTTCTCACGACCAGCAACAGAACCATCTCCTGGGTTGAACGCGAGAACAATTGCGGAGTCAACATCAGACTCAGCAAGTGCCTGTATATTTTCCGGTTGGATGGAACCATTGATGGAATTGTAAATTGCACGGTCCGCAAGACCTACTTCTGTGACGTACTTCGTTGCGTGAGCGAGTGCTTCAGGGGCAGAGGAATCCATCAGGAATGCAGTCTTGTTGTCGATGCTGTCAAACCACTGGAAATAGGATTCAAATGCCTCGCCATATTCTGCGATGATCTGGAGGAAAAAATGATTTCCAGTCTCATCCGCCAATTCCTGACAACGATTCCAGAGTGCTTCTGCTTTCGCTTTGTCAATCTTACCAGTGTGATCATCAAGAACACACTCGTGCTTGTTATAGAAGATGGACGCACCAAGAACACGCGGGTATTCTCCGGGCTGCCCACCAATCTTTGTTCCGTTAAAGTCAAAGACCTGTTGTTCCTTTTCGAACTTGAACATATTGGCACCTCAATTTACATAAAGTTCATCTTTGACATCATAATGATCACCAAAAAGGCGAAACATCCTGCTACGAGACCGTAGAGGATACCGATGTCACGACCGATTTTTCTTCCGACACGCATCGCGATTTCCGCGTCCGTGAACTC